>JALYWD010000609.1 GCA_030852885.1 Chloroflexota bacterium
CTGGACGCCATCCGCACTGGCTCCAACTCCGACCGCGCCACCCCTCACGACGGCCTCATCGCGCTGGCAACGGCGCTGGCCGCGCGGCAGTCACTGGAGCAAGGCGGGGAGCGGGTGGAAGTTCAGGTTTCGCCGGATTGAACGACTCGCCAATGCTGATACACGTGCCATCGCCACCAACTAGAAAAGCCCCTCGCCCTGCGCATAGGGAGAGGGGTTTGGGGTGAGGGTCAAATTCTCCGCCTACCGAAACTCCGGCATCATCTCTCCGTGCGCCGCAAGCAGGTCATCGACCAGGCTCACGATCTGCTGCGGATCGAGCTCGGCGGCGGTGTGCGGATCGAGCATGGCGGCCTGGTAGACGTGGTCGCGGCGGCCGGTCAGGGCTGCCTCCACCGTCAGCTCCTGCACGCCGATGTTCGTGCGCATCAGGGCGGCGAGTTGCGGTGGCAGCCCCCCCACAATCGTCGGCTGCACCCCGTTGGCGTCGATCAGGCAGGGCACCTCCACGCAGCACCCCAGCGGCAGGTTGCTGATGGCGCCGCTGTTGTTGACGTTGCCATTGATCACGCGCGGCTGATTCGTCTCCATGCTGTGGATGATCAGCGTGCCGTACTCGCCGGAGTGGCCATCCTCCTCGGCGGCGTGCTCGGCCAGGGCCTCCGCACGCATGGCTGCGCCCAGCTTCGGGTCCTCCTTGTCCACCATGGCAATGCGGCGCTCGGTCATACCATGCAGCACGCCGCGCTGCGCCTCGTGGTAGTTGGTCAGCGCGTCCGGCTCCGAGGAGAGCAGCGCCGAGCGGAACTCGCCCCACTCCGCGATCTGGTCCTCGCAGCGGGCCGGATACTCATCGAGCGGGATGTTGTACTTCTGGATCAGGTCCTCGCGGTTCGGCTTGATGAACCAGGGAACGTACTCGGAGAAGTGCTCGCTCGATTCCGTCACGAAGTAGCCGAAGGTGCGGAACAGTTCGAAGCGGGTGCGCTCCCAGGCCGGCTCCCCGTGCGCGTCCGCAACCTCGCGCAGCAGCGGGTAGAGGTCCTCACCGTCGCGCCGCTGGAACTTCAGGAAGAAGGCGACGTGGTTGATGCCCGCGCAGAGGTACTCCACCTCATCGTATGGCACCCCGATCCAGTGCGCCATGTCCTGCGAGGTGCCCTGCACGCTGTGGCACAGCCCGACCGTGCTGATGCTGGTGGCGCGGTTCATCGCCATGCACAGCATCGCCATCGGATTCGAGTAGTTCAGGAAGAGCGCGTCCGGGCACAGCTCTTCCATCGTGCGCCCCATCTCCAGCATGGGTGGGATGGTGCGCAGGGCGCGCATGATGCCGCCAATGCCCAGCGTATCGCCGATGGTCTGGCGCAAGCCGTACTTCTTCGGAATCTCGAAGTCGATCACGGTCGAGGGCCGGTAGCCTCCGACCTGGATCATGTTGATCGCGTAGTCCGCGCCGTCCAGCGCCCGCCGCAGGTCAGTCGTCGCCTCGATGGCCGGCTTGCTGCCGGTCTGTTCGGCGAGCAAGTGGGCAATCCCCTCGGTATCGGCCAGCCGTACCGGGTCGATATCCATCAGCGAGATCGTGGAATCGCGCAGGTCCGGGAAGGTAAACAGGTCTTGTAGCAGGTTCCGCGCGAAGACGGAACTGCCCGCCCCGAGGAACACGATCTTGGGTTGCGCCACGTTGCGTTTCTCCGTTTCTTGCGTGCCCTGAATCGCCAGCGTCTCTCGGCCATGGTACAGCGAGTCGAGGAGCGAGCGTCCAACTGGCTTTACCCGCCCGGCGAGAATCGCGCCGACATCTCTTGCCACGCGGGTGGCGGCCCGGGCAACGGCGCGGTGGCCTGAGATGGTTGCAAAGCAATGAGAAAGAGCGCCAGGTAGCGCAGGCGCAGTTGCAGCGTTCGCTCGCTGCCTCCCACGGCAATGGCCGCCAGTTGCTCGAAAATCATGGTCAGGTCCCCGACCGTGACGTCCACCCGGAGCGTGCCCGCCGCCTGTGCGCGAGCCAGCAGTGCGGCCGTCAGCTCAGCGGCCCGGTCGCCGTCGCGCCACAGGTCGTCGGTTGGGGTGAAGCGGCCGGCCAGGTGCAGCGTGAGGGAGTGCGTATCGGCGATGACGGCTTCCTGCATGAACCTGGCGAACGCGGCGCCGGGGTCTTGGGTGTCCGCGAGTGCGGCCTCCACCAGTTCCAGGTAGTGCGTCAGCCCATCCCGGCCAAGCTGCCGCAGCAGGTCTTCCTTGCTGCCGTAGCGGCGGTAGAGCGCGCCGATCCCCACCCCGGCACGCACGGCGACGGCCGCAATGGGGGCGTCGGCATCGGCAATGAACACCTCGCGGGCGGCCTGCAATATGCGTGCGTCATTGCGCGCGGCTTGGCGTTGCCGTCCTGGTAGTGACGGAGATTGTTCGTCGTTCATCCTTCCAGTATACGCCCGGAACAGATCATTCCGTTCTGTTACAATGGAACGGAAGCATTCGTTCCGATCTGACGTGATCTGAGGACTGGAGACGGAGATGTCTACCCTGGGTACTCAGCCACAACATGAATCCGCGCGCGGTTCGCGCCGCGCCTTCCTGGCTCACGGCGGAGCCCTGACTGCCAGCGCGCTGCTCCCCGCGCCCTTCCTTGTCGATGCCACCTCACCGGAGGAAGCCACGATGATCACCAGCACCCCGGTCGCCAGCGCCGCCGTCGCCATAACGCCCTTCACGATCAACATCCCGGAGGCGGACCTCGACGACCTGCGGACCCGCCTCCACAACACACGGTGGCCAGTGCAACTCGCGGGGGCCGGTTGGGAGCGCGGCGTGCCACGTGACTACCTGGAGGGCCTGGCGGCCACCTGGGCAAACGACTTCGACTGGCGCGCCCAGGAGGCTCAACTCAATTCCTTCCCTCAGTTCACGACCGAGATCGATGGCCAGGTGATCCACTTCGTCCACGTCAAGTCGCCACACCCGAACGCGCTGCCCTTGCTCCTGATCCACGGCTGGCCCGGCTCCTTCATCGAGTTCCTGGATATGGTTGGCCCGCTCATCGATCCGCCTGCCCACGGTGGCGACGCGGCAGACGCATTTGACGTGGTGATCCCCTCGCTTCCCGGCTTCGGCTTCTCCAGCCCGCTCATCGAGACCGGCTGGAACGTGGGCCGCGTCTCCCGCGCCTTCGCCGAGCTGATGGCCCGCCTCGGGTACGAGCGCTACGGCGTGCAGGGTGGCGATCTTGGCGCGTTCGTTGGGCCGGTGCTTGGCGAGCTGGACGCGGAGCACGTCATTGGCGTGCACGTCAACGCCCTGGTCACCTTCCCCAGCGGTGATCCCGCCGAAATGGAGGGACTGACCGGGAGCGAGCAGGAGCGCATGGCGCGCTTCCAGCACTACGAGCAGGAAATGAGCGGCTACATGCAGCAGCAGAGCACGCGGCCGCAAACGCTTGCCTACGGCCTGGCGGACTCGCCGGCCGGGCAACTCGCCTGGATCGCCGAGAAGTTCAAGGAGTGGACCGATCCCAAATCTGGCTCGGGTGAGAGCGCGGTCGGGCTCGATGAGATGCTGACGAACATCAGTATCTACTGGTTCACCAACACCGCTGGCACATCGGCGAACTCCTATTACGAGACGTGGCATGACTCCAGCGCTAACGCCGAACGCACCCGCACGACAACCCCGCTCGGCGTCGCGGTTTCCCTCTCCCAGGATGTCGCCATCCGCCGTTTCGCGGAGCGTGACTTCAACGTTGTCCACTGGAGCGAGTTCGAGGAAGGCGGCCACTTCGCGGCGCTGGAGAACCCAGGGTTCCTGACCGGGGATGTGCGTGAGTTTTTCCGTGACCTGCGCTAGGACAGCGGGAAGCAAAGCCTGCGGGCCCAACCGTGTCGAAAAGCCTCGCTCGCAGCGACTACTTTCAGGGAACGACGAGAAACTTCGGCACTCACGATGCCGTGCCGGATCATCGTCGTCTCCCATCGAACACGCGAGTGGGTTCCTTTTGTGCAGGGGAGCCCTGTGAGGGGAGCCAACCCCGAACCATGAAGGAGCAACGATGACATTAACGACCCGGCGCACCCTGATAGGCGGCGCCGCGGCTGCCGCCGTGACCCTCTTCACTCGACTGCCAATCGCCGCCCAGCAGGCCACGCCCATGGCATCACCCGTCGCCATGGTCCGTGACTGGGCCAGCGAACACTGGGTTGGGTCCTGGGCGACAGCCCCGGCCACGCCCTGGCCAGCGATGGAAGGCTTCCCGGATCAGACCATCGCCCTGGACGATCAGACCCTCCGCCAGATCGTGCGCCTCACGTTGGGCGGCGACCAGATTCGCGTTCGCCTTGCCAACACGTACGGCGACGCGCCTGTGAACATCGGGGACGCCCAGGTCGCCGTGCGAGACAACGAAGCGACGACCGTTGCGGCATCGACATTTCCCATCACCTTCGCCGGCAACACCAGTGTCAGCATCCCACCGGGAGCGCTGGTCCTCAGCGATCCCATTCCGCTGGCGGTCGAACCGCTGCAGGAATTGGCCGTCAGTCTCTACTTCCCTGACAAGTTGGAGGCCGCTTCCGTCCACGGGATGGCGCTCCAGACCAACTACATTTCCGAATCAGGCGACCACGCCGCCGCCAGCGAATTCCCGGTTGCTGGCACTACGGAGAGCACGGCGTACCTCACGGGCATCGATGTCGCCGCCACCCCGGAGAGCAGCGCCATCGTGACGCTGGGCGATTCGATCACCGATGGCTTCGGCGCAACGAGCGGTCAGTACGGCACCTGGCCCGATGCGCTGGCCAACCGCCTCGTCGTCGCCGGGTTGCCGCGGTCAGTGCTCAACGAGGGCATTGGCGGGAACCGCCTGCTTACCGACAGCGCGGCTGAATTCGGGATGGCGTTCGGTGAAAGCGCGCTTTCGCGCTTCGACCGTGATGTCCTCGGCCAGGCCGGGGTGGAATACCTCATCGTCTACATGGGGATCAACGACATTGGCATGGGCATGATGGATCCCAGCCAGACGCGCTCCTCCGCGGAGCTGATCTCCGCCCTGAACCAGGTCATCGAGCGCGCGCATGAGCGCGGCATCACCGTCATCGGCGGCACGATCACGCCCTTTGAAGGCGCCATGTACTACTCCCCGCAGGGTGAAGCCACGCGGCAGGAGGTGAACGCCTGGATTCGTGAGAGTGGCGCGTTCGATGCGGTCGTGGACTTCGATGCGGCGGTCCAGGACCCGGCCCAGCCCACCCGCATCCTGGCCGAGTATGACCCCGGTGACGCCCTCCACATCAACGACGCAGGCTATGCGGCCATGGCCGAAGCCATCAACATTGATTGGTTCGCCGACTAGCTGAGAAGAACTCGGGCCACAATCCCGCTCTCTGCGTGCAGGGAGCGGGACTCCACCGGGTGCCATCCACCCTCAAGTGTCATCCTGCGCGCGCCCTTCCCTGTCATCCCGCGCCCGCCCTTCCCTGTCATCCTGCGCCCGCAGGCGAAGGATCTCGGCCCAGCCTCGCACCCGGAGAGGCCACACCGACCAATCAAGAAGTTCAGCACCATTCGCCCAGCCCACGGAGGTGATGACGCGTTGCCGACCACCCTGACCCAGCGTGACCTGAACCGCGCCACGCTTGCCCGCCAGCATCTCCTGGCACGCACCACCACGCCGGCGCTCGCGATGATCGAGCACCTGGCCGGGATGCAGGCCCAGCTCCCGCGCGATCCCTACCTTGGCCTCTGGTCGCGGCTGGACGGGTTCGAGGCAGAAGACCTGGCCGGCCTCCTGCGGACCCGGCAGGCCACGCGCGCACCGTTCATGCGCTCCACCATTCACCTCACCAGCGCCGCCGATGCCGCCATGCTCTTCACCCTGCTGGAAGCCTTTCAGTACCAGCGCACCATGACCGGCACTCCGTTTGGGAAGCGCCTGCGTGACCTGGATCACGACGCTCTACGGCGTGCCGCCCGGGAGGTCGTCGAGGAGTCACCACGCTCCACGGCGGAACTCGGGCCACTGCTGGTGGAGCGCTTCCCCGGGCATGATGGCGAAGCCATGGCCATTGCCGCCACGCGCTTCCTGCCGATGGTGCAGGTCACCCCGCGCGGCCTGTGGCGCGAGAGTGGCCAGACCCGCTGGACCACCGCCGAGGCGTGGCTCGGCATGCCAATGGCTGAGTCGCCCTCTCGCCAGGACCTGGTGTTGCGCTACCTGGCAGCCCTTGGTCCGGCCAGCGTGATGGACATGCAGAACTGGTCGGGCCTGACGAAACTGAAAGGCGATTTCGAGGCGCTGCGACCCGACCTGATCACGTTCCAGGATGAGCAGGGCAAGGAACTCTTCGACCTGCCTGATGCACCACGCCCGACGTCCGTCACCCCGGCGCCGGTGCGGTTCCTGCCGGTCTACGACAACGTCGTGCTTGGCCACGCGAACCGCTCGCGCTTCTTCGCGGCAGACACGCCGATCCCGGAAAACGCCGGGCTGGGGCGCGATGTTGGCACGATCCTGGTCGATGGCTTCGTGCGCGGCCTCTGGAAGCTGGAGACGGCCAAACGAACAGCCACGCTACGCATCCAGTTGCTCGACGGGTGTCCCGCCGATGCCCAGGCCGACGTTGCGGCTGAAGGTGAGCGGCTGCTCGCCTTCCTGGCGGACAATGCGGCAACGCAACAGGTCGTCTTCGATACGCTCGGCGCGCAATCCTGACAGGAAATGCCCGTGGCCGCGATTCATCCCACCCGGCTCTACCTGATTCGCCTTGGTGGCGGCGACATCCCAACTGATCCGCCGCTCTCGATGTCGTTCGGCAGCTACCTGGTCCAGATGAGCGATGGGCGCAATGTACTCATCGATACCGGGCTCCCACTTGGCTGGGGCGTCTCGGAACGCACCCCGACCGTCACGCTTGACCACACCATCGTGAGTGCCTTGGCGGACCTTGGGCTGCGGCCTGACGACATCGACATCCTCATTACCACGCACTTCGATCCAGACCACGCCGGCATGAACGACGCGTTCCCCAACGTCGAGATCGTTGCGCAGCGCGCGGGGTACGAGGAGGCCCGCAATGGGCAGCCGCGTGCAGCTATTACCCGCGCGCACTGGGATGCGCCTGACCTGCGCTACCGCCTGGTCGATGGAGACACCGAACTGCTCCCCGGTCTCGACCTGATTTCCACGCCGGGTCATGCCCCTGGCCACCAATCCGTCCTGGTGCGGCTCCCCAACACTGGCCCGGTCCTCCTCGCCGTGGACGCCGTCGCCCAGGCGAGCGCCTTCCGGCCGGACCGGGAAGCGGCTCCGATGGACCTGGACCCAGCCGGGTCCATCCAGAGCACGCTCAAGCTGCTGGATCTTGCGAAGCGCGAGCAGGTTGCGCTGGTGGTCCATGGTCACGATGGCGCACAGTGGGCGACCCTGAAGACCACGCCGGAGTACTACGACTGACCCACGAGTTGTACCGGCCACCGGTGATTGGTGCGCTTTCGCAGCGGCGAGCCAACCACAGGTGTCGTCTTGTCGCGTCCCGCGCTAGTAGAAGAACCGTTCCTTCTCTTCGTTCTCCACGTACTCCGCGCGCGCCTCACGGACGGAAGCAACGCTGGAGACTTCTGCCACCGGCACGTCCCACCAGGACTCGAACCCGGGGACGTTGGTGTGCTTCTGGACCGGGACGTGGATCACCGTCGTCTTTGTTTCCTGCCTGGCCCGCTCCAGCGCTTCGCGCAGTTCGCTTTCGGACTCCGCGCGCATGGCGACCGCGCCCAGGCTGGCCGCGTTGGCCGCGAAGTCGATGGGGATGTATGGGCCGTCCAGGATGCCCGTCTTCGGATCGCGATAGCGCAGTTCGTTGCCGTACGGCGGGGAGCCGGTGGACATCTGCAAGTTGCGGATGCACTGGTAGCCACTGTTGTCGACCACTACAACGATGATCTTCTGCCCCTCTTCCAGGGACGTCACGATCTCCGTGTGCAGCATCAGGTAGGAGCCGTCGCCCACCATCACGAAGACCTCGCGGGAGGGATCGGCCATCTTCACGCCGAGGCCACCGGCAATCTCGTAGCCCATGCAGGAGAAGCCGTACTCCAGGTGGTAGCCCTTG
>JALYWD010000043.1 GCA_030852885.1 Chloroflexota bacterium
GCAAACGACACGAGAAAAGCCCCTTGCCCAATACGGGCGAGGGGCTTTCGCAATGCCTCAAGCTATGAAGCTATCCCCGGGCGACCCGGCCCCGCAGCGCGGCCAGGGACAAACCCACGCTCACCACGGCCACCAGCAGGATCGCCAGGACGCCATAGAGCAGCGCTGTGGGCTGCCAGCCGCCGTAGAGCAGCGAGCGCAGCCCGGCGAGCAGGTAGGTCATCGGGTTGTAGCGGGCAATCGTCGCCAGCCAGGGCGTCAGCGCCTCCAGCGGAAGGGCACTGGTCGTGAGGAAGGCGAATGGGAAGAAGAGAATGAAACTCGCACCGACCGCGCCCATGTTGGCGGTCTTCAGCGCAATGGCGTACGGGAAGCCGGTGAAGGCCAGGCCCCAGCAACCGGTCATGACCAGGAAGAGCAGCAGGCCCAGTGGCCCGGTCTCGAAGCGCACCCCCAGGGCCATCCCGAGCAGGATCACCGGGATCGAGAGGGCGATGATCTGAACCAGGTCCGCCATCATCATGCCGAGCAACAACGGCAGGCGGCGGACCGGCGACATCAACAGGCGGTCAAAATAGCCAGACTGGATATCCGTGACGAGCGCGTGCGCCCGCGAGACGCCGGTCACGGCGAAGACGATGGCCGTCGGCAACTGGAACGCCCGGTAGTCCAACCCCGGGATGCCGTTCTGTGCGAAGTCCTGCAGCGTCCCGATATTCACCGCGAAGAAGAAGACCGGGATCACCAGCGCGGGAATCATCACCTCTGGCTCACGCGGCAGCGCCCGCAGCGAGCGGAACGCGACCGCCCACAGGTCGGCGAAGAAGCCGGCCGGCCGCGCCTGAACCGTGGCATGCGTTGACCGGCCCCGCTCGGCAACGACGCGAGGCAGCGAGGGATTGATGGCGCTCAAGCGGCTTCTCCTTCCAGGTGCTGGCCAGTGAGGGTGAGAAAGACATCATCGAGCGTCGGCTCGCGCAGGGTCAGGGAGCGCACGCGCACGCCATGCTCGGCCAGCGCCACGGCGATGGGCGAGACGCGGCTGGGGCCATCATCAGTGGCAGCCAGCACTTCGTCGCCACACACCTCGACGCCGTCAATGCCTGGCAACGGCTGAATCACCTCGGTGGCGCGCGCCGGGTCGTCCACGCGCACCGACACCACGTCCGCGCCGACGGCGCGCTTCAACTCGGTGGGGGTGCCTTCCGCGATGATCTGCCCGTGATCGATGATCCCGAGGCGATCCGCCAGGGCGTCCGCCTCTTCCAGGTACTGGGTCGTGAGGAAAATGGTCATGCCCAGGTCCCGGTTCAGGCGCTGCACCTCATCCCAGACCTTGACGCGAGAGGCCGGATCCAGTCCGGTGGTGGGCTCATCCAGGAAGAGCACATCCGGGTTGTGAATCAACGCAGCCGCCAGGTCGACCCGGCGCTTCATACCGCCGGAGTAGGTCTTGATACGCTGGTCCAGGGCGTTGCCAATATCGACGAGGGTGCTGAGTTCGATCATGCGGGCACCGATCTCACCCCGCGAGAGCCCGTAGTAGCGGCCCTGCTGGCGCAGGAGCTCGGCGCCGGTCTGCTGTTCATCGAGCGCGGCCGATTGCAGCGCCGCGCCAATCCGCAGGCGTACCTGATTGGCTTCTCGCGCGACATCGTAGCCAGCCACGGTGGCGCGGCCACCGGTCGGCGCGGTCAGGGTGCAGAGGATGCGCGTCGTCGTCGATTTCCCGGCGCCGTTTGGCCCCAGGAACCCATAAATCTCGCCGCGCTTCACGACCAGGTTGACCCGGTCGACGGCAACGTGGTCCCCAAATTTTCGCGAGAGATCGACGGCTTCGATAGCGTGGGTGTCAGTCATGCACCTGTACCTCCCTCTGGTGAGCGGGATGCAGCGGCAACGGGCGCGACCGACCGCACCGCAGTATAGAACAGATGTTCGTATTGGACAATCGCTCCGGGAACGTCTGCGAGGGGCGCTCACTGAGTAGTCGTGCGGGGAGCAGCGAAATCGACATCAGTCATCCTGACCCCTCCGCCTCCGCCTGGCCAGCGTTCGGTGAAGAAGGATGACGCACGCAAGCGCCAACATGCCTATTCAGATGTTCAGATGTTCGGTAGAACACGCGGAAGGGCGACGGACATGGCACTGGGGTGAGCGGGTTTTTCTGCATGGCCTATGTCAACGTGCGGATGCTCCCGCCGCTCGCGGCGGTACTCGTCCTGCCCGCGACGGATTCGCGTCCACGTTCACGGAGGCTCGTACCTCTACCCGAAGCGACAACGTAATGGCCCACAGGTCATTCCCTGCGGGCCATCACGTTGCAGCATGAAAAAAAGACGGTTCAAACTCTGGATGTGTTCGGCCTCGCGTCGCCGGTCCTTCAGGCTTCGGGCGTGGCCTCGGCCTCTTCGTCGTCCTCGACGATGAACACCGTCACCATGCCAAACATCCCGTGCTCGCTTTCAGCGTGGTTCAGGATGTGGCAGTGGAAGGCCCACAGCCCTGGCTCGGTGGCATCCACCAGCGCCTCGAAGCGCTGCCCCGGAGCGATGTTGAGCGTGTCACACATGTACGGCTGCGGCAGCAGCCAGCCGTCCTGTGCAATGACCTGTTGTGGCATGCCGTGCAGGTGCATCGGGTGGATCATGAGGCCCTCATTCATGTAGCGAATGAGCACCTTTTCCCCCTTCTGCGCTACCAGGGGCTGCGTGGCCGGGAACCCCTTGCCGTTCAGGCTGAATCCACCGATCGGGCCATCGTTCAGCACAATGGTGTACTCGCGGTCAAAAGCCGGCCGCGTCGAGGGGTCCTTCGGTTCCACGATGAATCCGCCCAGGAGGCCCTTGGTCACCTGCGCCGCCGCATTGTGGTGCGAGTGGTACATGTGCGTACCCGCATTCCCCTCGCGGATCGGGAACTCGTAGGTGTAGGTCTCACCCGGCTTGATCGGCGGTTGCGTCAGGAACGGCACACCGTCCTGGCTGTTGGGAATCATCAGGCCGTGCCAGTGAATAGCCGTACTCTCGGGCAGGTTGTTCGTGATGTGGACGCGGATCTTGTCCCCTTCGGTGACGCGGATCTCTGGCCCTGGTGTGACCCCGTTGTAGGTCCAGGCCTCAACGGTCTTGCCGGGCATGAACTCCCATTCCACCACGTCCGCCGTCAAGGTGAAGACCTTGACGTCCCCGTCCATCTCGTATGCCAGCGGCTGTCCACCCAGGCCACGCGTCTGGGCGGGGAAGGCCTTGACGCCTGCCTCGTGCATGGCGTCCATGGCCTCGACATCGACTTCTTCCGTCTGGATGTACTGCACTGGTTGCAGCATCGTGTCGTGACCCGGCATCGGGTTCGAAACCCCGGCGGCCTTGGCCGTCTGCGCAGCCGGACCACTGCCGGTCGCCACGGCGGCGCCCACCGCACTGACCCCCATCAACCCCAGGAGGCCGGCGGCGCTGCGGCGCGAAATAAGCGGATTCTTGCTGGTCATCACTCCCACCCCGTCGTTACCGACTACTCATATTCTGCCTCCCAGTTTATGGCAATGATGCAATCATGGGACCACTGCCAGGGGTGGTTCCCTGAGCAGGGCAGGGGTAGGGTTGCCCCCACCCGACGGGGTAGGTCAGGCGCCCTGGGCGTCGGGAAGGTTTACGAGCCCATGCCGCATGGCGTAGGCAATCACCTGCGCCCGGTTCTGCAGGTGCAGTTTGTCCAGGATGTTCCGCAGGTGGTACTTGATCGTGTTCTCGCTCACGAAGAGGCGCTCGGCCAGTTCCCGATTGGAGGTCACCCCGCGCACCAGCAGTTCCAGCACCTCCCGCTCGCGGTCCGTGAGGGCGTCTGGCTGACGCGTCTGCGGCGTGGGCTCCGGGTGCGCCAGGGCCGAGAGCACCTTGCGCGCCAGGGCTGGCGTCAGGGCAGGCTCGCCGCGCGCCACGCCCTCCAGCATCTCGAAGAGCCGCGCCGCCTCGATGTCCTTGGGCAGGAATCCCTGTGCGCCAGACTTCACCGCCTCAAAGAGATCGGCGTCCTCCTCGGAGGCGGTCAGCACCACCACCGCAATCTGCGGCAGCTCCGCGGTGATCAGGCGCGTGGCTCCCAGGCCATTCAGCTCCGGCATGGAAAGATCCATCAGCACAATGTCCGGGCGGTGCAGGCGCGCCAGTTCCACGGCCTCCTGCCCATTGCGCGCTTCCGCCACCACCTCGATGCCTCGCGCCTCCAGCAGGCTGCGCAGGCCATCCCGGAAAAGAGCATGGTCGTCAGCGACGAGTACGCGCATGGAGCGTTTCCTTCCGTGGGGGCAGAGCATCCAACGGGACGCGAGCGATAACCTGGGTTCCTTCACCGGGATTCGAGGTGATCTCCACTGAACCGCCGATCGATTCGGCCCGCTCATGCATAGTCGAGAGCCCGAACCTCGGCGCGGCACGCGGCGCATGGGAATCCGGCGCGAAGCCCGTGCCATTGTCCATGATCCTGGCCTCTAGCCAGCCATCGTCCACATGCAGCCTCACTTCGGCGGCGCTGGCGCCGGCATGCTTGCGCACGTTCGTCAACGCCTCCTGGATGATGCGCAGGAGCTGCACCTCCGCGTTTGGCGTGAGACGAATTGTGGCGTTGGCAGGCGTCGTCGTGAGCGTAACCGTCACCCCACTTTGCCCCTGCCACTGCTCGAGATAGCCAGCCAACGTCTCGATGAAGCTGCGTTGTCCCTCTGGCGACACGCGCAACCCCAGGATCCCCTCCCTCACATCCGCGTAGGCGGCACGGGCGGCGTCCGCCATCTGGGTCAACTGGGTGATCGCCTTGTCGTTCTGCCCTGAGGCAATGAGCACCTCGGTGGCCTGCGCCTTCGTATTCACATAGCCCAGCACCTGCGCCAGGCTGTCGTGCATTTCACGGGCAATGCGCTCACGCTCTTCGGTCACCGCCAGGGCCTGCACCTGGCGATGCAGCCGTGCGTTCTCAATCGCGAGCGCCGCCAGGGTTGCAAAGCGCTTCAGGGATTCCTCGTCGTGCCCGTCGAAGGAACGCGCACCCAATTTCTCGGTCAGGTACAGGTTACCGAGCACATGGTCCTGGGAAATGACTGGCACTGCCAGCAGCGAGCGCATCGGCGGGTGTTGGGGCGGGAACCCAACCGAGCGCGGATCACGCGCCAGGTCATCCAGGCGGAGCGTGGCGCCATCCTGCAGCACCACGCCGAGAATGCCATGTCCCTCTGGAGGATCCCCCAGCACCGCCCGCTCGTCCTCACTGATGCCGGACGTCAGGAACGCCTCGATGCCCCCTTCCTCCCGGACAAGGGAGAGCGCGCCGTAGCGAGCGCCAACGAGATCACGCGCCCGGTCCACCACCAACTGCAGCACGGTCTCCAGGTTGTGCTCCCCGGCAATGGCGAGCGAAGCATCGTGGAGGACGAGCAGTTCCTGGTTGCGCTGCGCCAGGCTGGCCTGCAGGCGGTTGACGCCACCGAAGATCACCTCGGCGAACACGATCGACGCCAGCAGCAGCCCAATCGCCAGCACCAGGAATCCGGTCCATCCCAGGAACAGGGACGGCGCAGTCGTTTGCCGCACAAGTTCGACCCCGATCAGGACCAGGAACGGCGCCAGGACTGCCAGCCACTTCAGGCGATCAAGGGTCATGGGCGGTAAGTGCCCTGGCCGTGAGCCCCTCTCCCGCGCACCGGGAGAGGGGAGCCGCAGGCTCACGCGCAGGCGAACGTAAGACGCAACTCCGCCGATTCAAGCGCGAACGCCCAGGGCACGAAGCCCCTCTCCCGCGCACCGGGAGAGGGGTTGGGGTGAGGGTTCTCCGGCGGACAATCTCGCACATTCCCAGGTCCTGCCCGTCTACAGCCCGGCGCCAGTCACCGTTCACCGCTATGGTATTACCCGCGCCTCGCCTCCGGACTACGCAATCGCCACCCGGTACAGCCGGCCGTCCAGCGTGGTCACGTAGAGCGTCCGCCAGTCCGTCCCAGCAAAGCTGCAATTGGTCGGATCGCCAGCCGGCACCGGGTGTTCCTCCAGTACCGTACCATCCGTCGCGAAGATGGCGATGCGCGCACCTGGTCCACCCTTCGCCGAGCCGCAGGTAGCCACGATGTTGCCCGCGCCATTCCAGCGCATCCCATCGATGCCGCGCCACGGCCCGAAGTCGTGCAGCACCGTGTGCGGCCCGAGCGTGCCGTCCTCCTGCACCGGATAGGCCCGCAACTGGCGCGGCTCGGAAGGCGTGTGATTGCTCTGCGCCACATACAGTGTGCGCTCGTCGGCCGCAAGCAGAATCCCGTTCGGCCGCGTCGTATCGAACGTCATGCGCTCGATACCCCACGCGCCCTCGCCATTCGCTGGCGGAGTCAGGCGGTAGACCGAATCGTGGTCCACTTCGCGGTCGGAGTGATCGTCTCCGTAGCGGGGATCGGTGAACCAGACCCGGCCCTGGGTATCGACCACGAGGTCGTTCGGGCTATTCAGCCGGTTCCCCTCGCAGCGCTCCGCGATGACCTCCCTGGTCCCGGCGGCGTCCCAGCGCACCACCTGCCGCGCCGTCCCCGCACAGCCATAGAGCAGGCCGTCTGGCCCGAACGTGAGCCCGTTCGTGCCGCCCGTCGCAGGGTGGACCACGCTGATCTCGCCCGTGCCCGGGTCGTAGGCGCGCACCTCGCTGTCCTCGATACTCGTGTAGAGCAGCCGCCGTCCATCCCAGGCCGGCCCCTCCGTAATCGTCGCCGGCCCCGCCAGAAGCTCCCAGATCCACTCGCCCACGCTCGGTGTCCTTTCCGGATCGAAACGCCTGGGTCTATCTTGCCACCGCGCAACCATCATCCCATCCCCTCGCACCTCACGAGTAGCGAAGGATTAGCGGTGACGCAGGTAGAGGTGTCTCCTTCACCCCCTGAGCGAAGCGACACCCCCTGAGGCCCGCAGGCCGTCTCCCCCCAAGCTCCCGCAGGAGCGTCTCCCCCTTCGTCCTATTGCGCGCCGGGAAGATCAATGCGACCCTGCCAGAAATCCCGGCGCCAGCAGGCACGCGGAATCGATCAGCCACAGGAGGCGACATGCCCGATTCACTGAGCATCGTTGTCGAGAAAGATATCCCCGTCGCCATGCGCGACGGCACCATCCTGCGCACGGACGTCTACCGTCCTGCGGAGGGTGGCCCCTTCCCCGTCATCATGCAGCGCACGCCGTACAACAAGGAGACCGCGTTCCTCTCCCTGCAGCAAACCGATGTCTTCCGCGCCGTGCGCCGTGGCTACGCCGTGGTCAACCAGGATGTACGCGGCCGTTACCGCTCCGACGGCGCGTTTCATCCCTTCCACCAGGAGATCAACGACGGCTACGACGCCGTCGAATGGGCGGGCGCCCAGCCGTGGTCGACCGGCAAGGTCGGCATGTTCGGCACCTCCTACGTCGGCGCCACGCAGTGGCTGGCAGCCATCAGCGCGCCGCCCAGCCTGAAGGCTATCGTGCCCGCCTTCACCGCCTCGGACTACTACGAAGGCTGGACCTACCAGGGCGGCGCGTTCCAGTGGGGCTTCATGCTCAACTGGGTGCTCCCCTACCTGACCACGGCGGACCTGCTCCGCAAGAGCTGGCGCGAGGACATGCCGGACTTCGCGGGGCTGCGTGAGGAGAGGCTGGACGCCATCGATGACGGTAAAGAGGTCGCCTACACCCTGCCGCTCAAGGACTTCCCGCTCGACAACGAACTCTCGCCCTACTTCGCCGAGTGGCTCTCCCACCCCTCGCGAGACGAGTTCTGGACCTCCTGCAGCATCGAGGAGCGACACGACAATGTCCACGTGCCGGCCCTGAGCATCGCGGGCTGGTACGACATTTTCCTCGATGGCTCCATCCGCAACTTCAACGGCGTCCGCGAAAAGGGCGCCACCGAGGAAGCACGCACCGGCCAGAAGCTGCTGCTGGGCCCGTGGACCCACACCACCCCGCCACTCCAGCAATCAGGCGCGGTGGACTTCGGCAACCGGGCCGGGCAGGGCGCGGTGCCCCTGGGCATGGATGTCGATGGCGAACACCTGCGCTTCTTCGACTATTGGCTCAAGGGGATCGACGAGGGGTACAGCAACGAAGCGCCAATCAGCCTCTTCGTGATGGGCGAGGATGTCTGGCGCGATGAGCAGGAGTGGCCCCTGGCCCGCGCCGTCAACACCGACTACTACCTGAGCAGCGGTGGCAAGGCAAACTCCATTTCCGGCGATGGCGCCCTGACCACGGATGCTCCCGGCGACGAACGCGCCGATATCTTCCTCTACGATCCCAACCAGCCGGTACCGACCATCGGCGGGCAGCTCTGCTGCTACCCCAGCAACCTGCCACCAGGCGCGTTCGACCAGCGCCCCGTTGAGGCACGCAGCGACGTGCTGATGTACGTCACACCACCGCTGGAGAGCGATACGGAGGTGACTGGCCCCATCTCGCTGACCTTGTGGGCCGCAACTGACGCGCCAGACACGGATTTCACCGGCAAACTTGTCGATATCTACCCGGATGGCTACAGCCGCAATCTCACGGACGGCATCATCCGCGCCCGCTACAAGGACGGCACGGACCAGGCCCGCCCGATCACGCCAGGGGAGCCAATCGAGTACACGATCAATCTCTGGCCAACCAGCAACCTGTTCAAGGCCGGGCATCGCATCGGGCTGGAAGTCAGCAGCAGCAACTTCCCGCGCTTCGACCGCAACCTGAACACCGGCCACGAGCTGGGCGAGGACGCCGAGATGCGGCCCGCCGTGCAGACCATCTTCCACGACAGCGAGCACCCGTCACGGGTGACGCTGCCGATCGTGGCGCGCTAGCACCTTCACCCAACGGCAACGGCTGGCCCCGGCGCGGGGTCAG
>JALYWD010000048.1 GCA_030852885.1 Chloroflexota bacterium
AGCGAACAACGGCAATTCATGCAGGAACTGCAGGCCTCCGAGGCGACGTTTCGTACGCTCGTTGAGCAACTGCCGATGGTGGTCTACCTGCTGGAGGCAGACGCGGCGCAGACATCGCGCTATTTCAGCCCCCGCTATGAACAGGTGACCGGGTATTCCATCGACGAGGCCATGCACCGCACCGAGCATTGGCTCACGCTCGTCCATCAAGAGGACCGCGACCGCGTCGCGGCCGAATTCATGCGGAGCCAGGCTGCGCAGACGCCCTTCACCGCAGACTATCGCTACATCCGCAAGGATGGCGAGATTTTGTGGGTGCGTGACCACTGTGATGCGATTCGCGATACATCCGGGACCGCCATCGCATGGCTGGGAACGCTCTTCGATATTACGGATCGGATCGAAGCGGAGGCGATGCAAGCGAGGTTGGCCGCAATTGTGGAGGCGGCGGCGGACGGAATCCTGAGCGTTGCGCGCGATGGCACGATCCTGAGCTGGAACCGCGGCGCCGAACTCCTCTACGGCTACACCGCGGACGAGGCGATTGGCCAGGACGTGGGCATGTTGCGCCCGCCGGAGGCGGAGGACGACATCTCGGGGAACGTCAGGCGGGTCTGGCAGGGGGAGGACGTTGCCGAACAGGAGGCAACCCGGCTCACGAAGGAAGGTCGCCACATCCCGGTTTCCATCACGCTCTTCCCGATCCGGAATGCTCATGGAGAGATCGTTGCCATCTCCTCGATCTCGCGTGACCTGACCACGCTGCGCCAGACCGAGGATGCGTTGCGGCTGCGCGACCGCGCGCTGGACGCTACCCGGAACGGCATCTTCATCACGAATCCGACGCTGCCAGACAATCCCATCGTCGATGTCAACCCGGCGTTCACGGAGTTGACCGGCTACCCGCGTTCAGAGGCGCTGGGGCGGAACTACCGGTTCCTGCAGGGGCCAGAGACGGATCGCGCCGTGGTGGAGCGGCTCCGGGCCGAGCAGGAGGCGAACAGCGACAGCTTCGAAACGCTCCTCAACTACCGTAAGGATGGCTCACCCTTCTGGAACGACCTGTCAATTGCCGCGGTGCGGGATGCCAGCGGCGCGGTGACCCACTTTATTGGGGTCATCTCCGACGCCACCGAGCGCAAGCTGCATGAGATGGAACTCCAGATCGCGCTTGAGGCGGCGCAGGCGGGGGAGCGCGCCAAGTCGCAGTTCCTGGCCATGATGAGCCATGAATTGCGGACGCCGCTCCAGGCCGTGCTGGGGTACGCCCACTTCCTGCTGCACAGCCCGTCTGGCTCACTGACGACCGAACAGCGCGACGATGTAACGGCCATCCAGTTGAGCGCCGGGCGGATGGTCACGCTGATCGAGCAACTACTCGATCTGACCCGCATGGAGGCGGGGCGGCTCGACCTGGCGGTGGAAGCCGTCGATCTGGCGACGATTCTGGACCAGGTCCAGCAAGATATCGCACCCATGGTCGCCGACAAGGCGCTGACATTTACCTTTGACCTGCCGGATCCCGTGCCGCTGATCCAGTGTGACCCCCTGCGTCTGCGCCAGATCCTGCTCAACCTGGTCGGGAACGCCGTCAAGTTCACGGATGCTGGAGCAATCACCGTTGAGGTCACCGTAGCACCCGACGATGCGCTCATCGTCGTGCGTGATAGCGGCATCGGCATTGCTCCGGAGGCGCTGCCGCTGATCTTCGAGGAGTTCCGCCAGGTCGATGGCAGCTTGACGCGTCGCTATGGCGGGGCGGGCCTGGGTCTGGCGATCAGTCAGCGGCTGGCGGAACAGATGCACGGTTCGATCAGCGTGGAAAGCGAGGAAGGGGTGGGCTCGACCTTCACCCTGCGCCTGCCGCTCGCCTCCCCCTCCGGGTTACGCGTCTGAGGTCGCGCTCAGCAGCGCCGCCGTCTGGCGATGGTGGGCAAGCGCGTTGCGGAGCGCCCCGTCGAGAATCTCGAGGTGGCGCTGCAACTCCTGGCGTTCGCCAACAGTGAGCGTCGTCACGTTCGCACTCCACTGGGACAGCCAGAGGACCTGATCCAACGTGGTGATCAGGTGCGAACGCAGGGCAGAACCATCCGGGAATCGACGGGATTCAGGTTCGAGCGCAGACATAGGTCGACCTCGGGCAAGAACGCAGATGGCCAGGTCCATAAGTGTCATCGATGACACACGATGGAGTCTAGTCTGTAATGAACTGTTTGTGCCGCCAACCTGGCCAGGCACGCATGGACGGGTCTGCCACGAGTACGGCGGCGCCATGATCGCCGGAGCCGGCCAGCGAGCCTCAGGCACGCGGCGGGATGAATGCGGGCATCACGAGCGTGAAGGTCGAGCCCTCCTCCTGGCGACTTTCAACGGTGATCTCCCCCTCCATCAACTCCGCCAACCGCTGGGCAATCGCCAGCCCCAGGCCCGCCCCGCCATGCCGCCGCGCCAGGGTATTGTCAGCTTGGCGAAACGCCTCGAAAATCTGCGGCAGGTCCTCAGGTGGAATGCCGATGCCCGTGTCGGTGACCGTGATGGCGACCACCACGTCCTGTACCGTCGCACGGATGGTGACCAACCCGGCATCCGTAAACTTGACGGCGTTCCCGACCAGGTTGAGCAGGATCTGGCGCAGCCGTTCAGGGTCGCCGACCACGGGTGGCAGCGACGCGGGGAGATCGATCCGCAGCGCCAGCCCTTTCTGGCTCGCTTGCGGCGCGACGTCCTGCCGCACCAGCTCCACGATCTCGGCGAGATCAACCGGCTTGTGGGCGACCTCGAGCCGCCCCGCCTCGATGCGTGAGAGATCGAGCAACTGATTGATCAGGTTCAGCATCCGCAGCCCGCCCTGCTGGATGTACCTGAGATCGTTCCGCTCCTCGACCGTCAACTTCGAGGCTGCGTTGGCCAGCAGAAGCTCGGTGTAGCCGAGGACGGCCTGCAGGGGCGTCCGCAACTCATGGCTCATCATGGCCAGGAACTGGCTCTTGGTTGCGTTTGCCACCTGCGCAGCGTCCAGTGCGACCTGGAGCTGCTCCTCGGCGTGGATCCAGGCGGTGATATCGCGCGCGATCGAGGCGAAGCCCATCACGTTCCCGGCATGGTCACGAATGGGGGACAGGGAAACGGTGACGTCAACCAGGGAACCGTCCCGGCGCGGCCGCGCCGTGGTGTAGGACTCGAGCGACGCACCGGCTTCCGCGGCGGCAATACGCTCAGCCAGCGCTCCCTCGATCTTCCACGCTGGAAGCAAGGCAGCCATCGACCGCCCCACCATCTCCTCAGCCGCAAAACCATAGAGCTTCTCGGCGCCGCGGTTCCAGCTCGTAATGTTGCCGCTGAGATCCATACTGCAGATGGCATCTTCCGCCGAGTCGATGATCGCAGCCAGCCGCGACCGTGCGTCCTCGGCTTCCACGCGGGGAGAGATGTCCAGCATTACCCCCTGCCAGTCAGTGATGACGCCCTTGTCATCGCGAACAGGAACGCATTCATCCCGGACCCAGACGTAGCTCCCATCCTTGCGGAGCAAGCGGTACTCCGCGCGGAAGTTCCCCCCAGCCTCTGTTGAGGACTCCAGAGCGGCCACCCGGGCGCGATCAGCGGGATGCACCCAGGCGAGCCAGTATTCCGTGCGGGCCACGACCTCCTCCGGGGTGAAACCTGTCAGTTCGGCCACGTAGGGGCTGAAGTAGTGGCGGGTGGCTTGCTCGTCGGCGGCCAGGGTGTAGATCACGGCCGGCACCTGCTCGAGCAACGCACGGTAGCGCGCCTCCGACGCCCGCAATTCCTCGGTCAACCTGAGGCGCTGCGTCACGTCATGAAAAAGAACCGACATCCCCTCCGGAGAGGGATCGAACCGGATATCGAACCAGGCATCGAGCGGCCGATAGAAAAACTCGACAGTGGTGGGACGGCCATCGCGCGCGGCCTGGAGAGCAGCGGCGTAGACCGGGGTTTCGACAGCCGGGGCAAAGACCTCCCACGCATTGCGCCCGATGAGGAACTCGCGCGTTAGGCCAAGCATCCGTTCAGTGGCGGCATTGACGGACGTGAAGTGCCAGTCTGGATCCAGGGTGGTATACCCGTCCGCGATCTGCTCCAGGACGCGGTGCTCGCGCTGGATCGCGGCAATCGTCTCCGGTGCGGCCGCTTTCCGTGCGGTCATGTCGCGGATGTTGAGGACGATCCCGGCCACGGCGGCATCGGCGAGGCGGTTGGTTGCAGCCACCTCAACGTCACGCCATGTGCCATCCTGGTGACGCAGGCGGCAATCGA
The DNA here is from genome assembly GCA_030852885.1 of Chloroflexota bacterium. Classification (GTDB taxonomy): domain Bacteria; phylum Chloroflexota; class Chloroflexia; order Thermomicrobiales; family UBA6265; genus JACCXM01. Next base: position 4,279 of record JALYWD010000048.1, read on the forward strand.
ACGAGCCTGACGCCCCGGGCGCTTCCAGGAGCCGCGCCCAGGTCTTGCGCAGGCGCGCGACATCCTCCGGGTGTACGAGTGGCAGAATCTGCCGGCCCGTCCACGCTGCTGGCTGCTGGCCCAGGAGTTGCGCGAGAGTTGGGCTCGCGTAGTGCAAGACGCCATCACCAGCGACGATGGCCACGCCATCGGCCGCATGCTCAACCATCGCCCGGAAGCACGCATTCTGCCGCTGCCAGGCGGATGTGCGCAGCCGGAGCGTCAGCCCCAGCGCCAGCGTCACCAGGGGCAACGCCAGGAAGAATTCGTCAATTTGCCACGGCTCAAACGCCGCCACGATGGCCTCGGCGATAGTGAACCGCGCCCCCAGGACAACCACCACGACGGCGGCGACGAGCAGCGCGATCTCCGCTGGACCCAGCAACCAGAGCCGCCGTGGTGACCCCTCTCGTGGGTCGAACGGTGAGAGGGCATCTTGCGCATGCACCACAGCACGCCGGCGTGCGGCTTCCGGTGGCGTAAGATCGTCCCCACCGTTGTCAATCATGAAACCGCGTCCTCGCGATCTGGGCCCTCCCCGGATTCCGCCACACCGAAGCCCTGGCCAACCAGCCTTCTGACGCCACACGCGAAGGTTGTTGGCATGCCTGGGCGAGCCGGGGCAGCCTCACACGGGGGTATGGATGCCAGGCCGAGAGGTGGCTGTCGTAGACCAGAATTCGAGCGCGCGGTAGGCCGGGAGGATCTCCGTTGACCATCCAGCGTTCGGCATCACCAGCAGTTTCGCATGTGAAGCGATAGTGTGCTAGTCACGACTGCCATTTCGTCCTGCATCGCGGAACTGCCTGACAGCCCACGAAGCACGGCCACCTCGCCCGGCGTGCTGGTGCGCGTCGCGCCGCGATACCCGAAGACCTGAATGCCAGTTTGGCGCTCGTCCATGTGCTCTGGCGCCGTGCGTAGCGGACAACCGGATACATCGCGGCGCAGATGCCGCCAAACCGGTTGGGGAACATCGCACCTCGTCATTGCGCCAAGCACATACGCCTGGTACGC
>JALYWD010000067.1 GCA_030852885.1 Chloroflexota bacterium
TCCTTCAGGCAATAGCGCAGGACCCGGTCCTCGCCGGCGTGAAACTGATCGCCGAGCCGTGGGATGTCGGCGGTGGCGGCTACCAGTTGGGCCGTTTCCCGCCCGGGTGGTCCGAGTGGAACGACAAATTTCGCGATACCGCGCGGGAGTTCTGGCGAGGCAGTGATGGCTACGTCGCCGAGATGGGATACCGGCTCTCCGGCTCATCGGATCAGTTCCAGGAAAGTGGCCGTGGGCCGTCCGCCAGCATCAACTATGTCACCGCCCACGATGGATTTACGCTGACGGACCTCGTGTCCTACGACCGCAAGCACAACCTGGCCAATGGTGAAGGCAACCGGGACGGCGCCGATAACAACCGCTCCTGGAACTGCGGTGTCGAGGGCCCGACCAGCGATGCGAACATCCTCGACCTGCGTGACCGGCAGCGGCGTAATTTCCTGGCCACCCTGCTGTTCTCCCAGGGCGTCCCGATGCTGCTCGGCGGTGACGAACTGGGGCGCAGGCAGCGCGGCAACAACAATGCCTACTGCCAGGACAACGAGATCAGTTGGTATGACTGGGACCTGGCCTCCTGGCAGGGCGATCTGCTCGCCTTCACACAACACCTCCTGAAGGTGCGGCGGGAGCAGCCGGTGCTGCGCCGCCGCCGCTTTCTGCAGGGAAGCCGCCTACGCGCTATCGGCGCTCGCGACATCATCTGGCTGCGCGCGGACGGCGGCGAAATGCTGCACGCCGACTGGCAGGACCCCAAGCTTCATGCCCTGGGCCTGATCCTGCACGGAGCCGCGCTGACCGAAACCGGCCCGCATGGGGAGCCGCTGATGGGGGACACGTTGGCGCTGCTCCTGAACGCCGATGTTCACGACGTGACCTTCCATCTCTCTGGTCACGATGAGCATGCCTGCACGCAGTGGATCACCCTGGTGGACACCAGTGCTCCACCAGACAACGGAGGATACGCCTGGGCCGCAGGGCAGGAGGTCGAGGTCCCGGCGCGGTCGCTGCTCCTGCTCGCTGAATCGCCGTAACCGCGTTCGCAGGTCCGTCACACACCATGGGCCCTGCATTGCGGCCAAAGTGCAGATGCACACCAACGTGCACCAGTGATAGAGTGACACCCGGATGCAGTTTGCGAATGGGGCATGGCGGAAGTGCCGCGCGGGATGCGCGAGCGGTTCGATGACCGTATATGTCCGTCACTGCCACGCAAACGCATGATCGGCACAATCGCGCGAACAAGGGAGTAACGCATGAAGCCGGTACACGAGCATTTCGATGATCTGCTGAAGGGGCGCATTGACCGCCGCACCTTCTTCAAGCGGGCGGCCGCGGCGGGCGCTACCACGCCGATCATTTCGGCCTATCTCGCGAACCCGGCCGCGGCCGCGCATGTGCCCGCCAGCCACAACCGCTTCAACCTGACCCGCGCCATGGCGCAGGGCGCGACGATGGCGCCGCCGGCGGAAGGGATCGACACCTCGGAGGCGCTGATCTTCCGGGGCTGGAACTTCATGACGGAGATCGTGCAGGACAACACGAAAAAGTTCAACGAGCAGTACAGCGAGAACGTGGACTACCAGACCATCACCGGCGACTACATTCCGATCATGGAAAACTTCCACATCGCGAACCAGCCGCTGGACATGGGCTACTCCAACCCGGCCACGCTCTACCGCTGGTCGATTCCCGGCTGGGTCAAGGATTACGAAGCCTGGTGGGATATCGAGGCCGCGAAGGGCGAGATGTATGAGGGCGTCCTCAACTCGATGACGGTCAACGGCAAGCTCTACGGGCTGCCGTACTTCGTCTCGATCCGCGGCACCCTCATGGCCAACAACGCGATTCTCTCGAAGGCCGGCATTGACGCCTCCGGATACCCAAAGACCTGGGCAGAACTGTACGAGATTTGCCGCCAGCTCAAGGCGGACGGCGCAACGGACGGCCCGCCGCTGCTGCCGCACTGGTTCGCCGCTGGTGTCTGGTTCGGCGTTTCCTGGGGCTATCTCATGGAGTGCATGAACACCGGCGCGGTGCTCTTCGACGAGAACAACTTGCCGGTGTTCGATGAGGCTACGCTTGCAATCTTGCAGAATTGGCGAGCCCTCGTTGAGGAGCAAATCATCCCCGAGGGCGTCTTCACCATGGGCGAGGCTGATTACATCGATGCCTTCGCCAAGGGCACCTACGCCTTCAGCCCGCAGCAAATCTACGATCTCAAGGTCTTCAACGACCCCAACCGGTCGCAGGTCGCCGGTCAGGTGGCGCCGGTACCGATTGCCGAACAGCCCTGGGGCATCATCGACGAAGGGATTTACGCTCTCGCCAACCGCAACCAGTCCGAGGATCGCCTGGCGCGCGACTATCGGCTCGCCGGCTTCTTTGGCTACCGTGATCAGATTGAAGGCGGAGAGCTGTACGTGGCGAAGCGCTGGGCCATCGAGGCGGCGCTGAACTCCGGTTACACCGCCATCCTGGAGGACCCGGAAGTCATCGAGGCCTACAACTCCTGGTTGCCTGAGCCGTCCATGCTTGACACCATCAATGCCCTCATGGGCGCGGGCCAGTTCCCCAAGGTCTGGCAGACCTTCTGGTGGGAGGAATGGAACGCGCAGGCCATGACTGAGCTGCCGAAGGCCTGCCTCGGCCAGTCGCCGGTTGAAGAGGTCCACGCCAACCTCAAGAAGTTGGCTGAGGATCTTGCCGCTCGCTACGCCTAGTCCGTTCCGCGGGGAGGGGGCGGTGCTTCCTCCCCGCGTCTCTACCTTGCACGGTGGTTGGCTGCTTCACGTTCGGTGATGCGGCCGGCCCTGGCATTGGCTATGGCTGGAGGGGTTCATGGCGACCACCGCACCGCCTGCACCGGGGCGCTGGAGTTCATCGCGCCTGAGTGAGGGGAAGTTCGCCGCGCTGCTGGCGCTGCCGGTCATCCTGATCCTGCTGGCGATCGTCGGCTACCCCACGATCTATTCGCTGTGGATGAGCCTGCACGACATCGACCTGATCTTCGGCAAGACCATCCCGGTCGGCCTGCTGAACTATCAGGAGGCACTCTCCAGTCCGCAGTTCTGGCACTCGACGTCGGTTACGATCTATTACACCGCGCTGGTGACCATCTTCGCGATGGCCATTTCCGTCGGGGGCGCGTTGCTGCTGAACGAGACGTTCAAGGGCCGCGGCTTCGTGATGGCGCTCGTCATCCTGCCGTGGGCTGTCTCTCTCTATGCGACCGCAATTGTCTGGAAATACATCTACAGTCCTGAATGGGGCCTCATCAACGCCATCCTGCTGCGTGTGGGAGTTGTCAAAGAGCCCATACTGTTCCTCTCTGAAAAGGGGGCGATCCCGTCGATGGCCGTGGCGCACGCCTGGCAGATCGCGCCGCTGGGCATCTACTTTGTTCTCGCAACCCTCCAGATCATTCCGCAGGATCTGTACAAGGCGGCCAAGGTCGATCGCCTCGGGCCGTTTGGCCGCTTCCGCCATGTTGTTTTGCCCTACATCAAGACTCCGTTGGCCATCGTCACCGTCCTGGTTACGGTGGAGGCGGCGCGCGCGTTTGACATCATCTTCTTCATGACCGGCGGCGGCCCGGGAGATGTTTCGACCACCCTGACCTGGGATATCTACCGTCGCAGCTTCGTCAACCGTGACCTGGGCTCCGGCTCAGCAGTCGGCTGGCTCCTCGTTATCCTGACGTTCATCATCACCACGATCTACTTCCTGCTGCTCTTCGGCAATGAGCGACGCCGCAAGCGTGAGGGGATGTCATGACCGTGCGCCGGGTCTTTACCTACCTCGCGGCCGTGATCCTGGTGATCTGGACCCTGTTTCCGATCTACTGGCTCCTGAATATGGCGCTGATGTTCAAGCCGGAACTGCTCTCGGTGCCAACCCATCTGTGGCCGCAGGAGCCAACCTTCAGCAACTTCACGCGGCTGTTCGGGGCGTCCGCCATGGGCCCCGGCGGTGAACTCCCGCCCATCGGGCAGGCGGGCGCCATCCGGCGCGGGCTCGTCAACAGCACGGTCGTCGCGGTTGTAGTGACGGCCATCACGATGCTGATAGCGCTCCCGGTGGCCTACGCCATCGGCCGGCTGCAGTTCCGAGGGCGCGGCGCGCTGCTCTTCGCCATCATCGGTTCGCGCTCGTATCCGCCGATTTCGATCGTTGTGCCTTTCTTCTTTTTCTATTCCAAGGCCGGATTGCAGGGCACGCTCCAGGGCCTGATCCTCATCTACCTGACCCTGACTGTCCCGATGGTGGTCTGGATCATGACCAGCTTCTTCGGATCGCTGCCGCGCACGGTCGAAGCCGCGGCGCGGGTGGATGGCAACACCCGCTTCCAGGCCTTCACGCGGGTGATTCTGCCCATGTCCGGGCCGGGGGTTGCCGTGGCCACGGCAATCAGCTTCCTGATCTGCTGGAACGAATTTACGTTCTCGCAGATCCTGGCAGCAGGTTCCACCGCGCAGACCTTTCCTCCCGCGCTCTCGACCATGTTCTTCCAGGTTTCGCAGCCAAGCGAAATGGCGGCCGCCTCCATCATCGCCATCATCCCGCCCGCCATCATTGCGTATCTGTTCCAGAAGCGCATTCGCAGCGTGAACCTCGTCGACCCGCTGTAGGAACACCCGGCGGTGACGCGGAACACGCGCGCGGCCCAGGAGACGGACACCCATGGCAACGATGATGACCTCCAGTCCAGTAGCGGAAGGCGCACGGAGCACGGACGGCGCCATCCGCTTCGACCACGTTGGCAAGCGATTCGAGCAGTTCGAGGCGGTGCGCGATCTCAACCTGGGCATCCGCGACGGCGAACTGCTGGTGCTCCTCGGGCCGTCGGGCTGTGGCAAGACCACGACCTTGAACATGCTGGCCGGGCTGGAGCAGCCAACGAGCGGCACGCTGTATTTTGGCGAGCAAGCCATGAACAACGTCCCGCCGGAAGAGCGCGACATCGCCATGGTGTTCCAGTCGATTGCGCTTTATCCACACCTCAATGTGCGGGAGAACATCGGGTTTGCGCTCAAGACGCGTGGGCGCAGCCGCGCCCAGATTGACGAGCGCATCAACGACGTGGTGCACATCCTGGATATCGCCCAGCTTCTGGACCGGCGTATTCACCAGCTTTCCGGTGGGCAGCGGCAGCGCGTCGCCATCGCCAAGGCGCTCGTGCGCCGGCCGCGCCTCTTCCTGCTGGACGAGCCCTTCTCCAGCCTGGACGCCTCACTGCGACGCCAGATGCGCTCCGAACTGGCGCGCATTCACCGCGACGTGGAGACGACGATGGTCTTCGTGACGCACGACCAGGAAGAGGCGATGGCGATTGCCGACCGCATCGCCGTCATGAACGCGGGACAGATCGAGCACCTGGGGACACCGCTGGAGGTCTACAACCACCCGAGCAATCTCTGGGTGGCGCAGTTCATCGGCTCCCACCCGATCAACGTGATCGAGGCCCAGCGCGATGGCGGCACGGCAACCCTGCTGGGGAGCAGTGGTTGGCGCGAGACGTTGCCGGAGCGCTTCCCGGCGCAGGGGGATTTCCTGATCGGCGTCCGGCCGGAGCACGTGACCCTGACACCAGGAGGGCAGGGCGGTGAAGGCACGCTGCTGGCCGAGGTCTACACACGCCAGATCCTGGGTACGGACATCCTCTACGAGTTGAAGACCGGCGCGCACATCCTGCGCGCGGTGACACCCACCTCCCAGGTTTACGAGGTCGGCCAGCCCGTCGCCATCGGCTTTGACTGGGGCGATGCATTCCTCTTCAACAAGGAAACGGGCGCGGCGCTGCAGTAGCTGAGAAACTGCGCGCAGTCGCTCTGATCTCGTTCAGATAGGACCGCTACAGTCGGGAGGATGAAGCGAGGGGACGTATTCTCAAGCCTGGTGAGGTTGCAGTTCGCCAAGCAAGAGGAGGTCCCCTCATGGCCAAGTCTACCCAGAGGACGCGGCGTGCCTTTGCCCGGATTGGCTCCGGCACGAGTCTGCGCTATCGGATGCCGCAGGCCGCCGAGCACCTGCCCGGTGCCCAGCTGAGCCGGGAGGCCAAGCAGCGGTTGCGCTGGATCGACTACGCGCGCACCCACTCAGTGAGCGCCACCTGTCGCCACTTTGGCATTGCCCGCTCGACGTACTACCGGTGGGCCAACCGCTACGATCCCCAGCGACTCGCCCTCCTGGAAAATCGTTCGTCTCGTCCCACGCGCTGCCGACGCCCAACGTGGACGGCGGCCCAGGTGGCCGCGGTCCGTGCGGCACGCGAGGACACCCCCCGCTGGGGCAAGGACAAGCTGGCCATCGTGTTGCGCCGCCAGGGCATCCGGCTGTCGGTGTCCATGATCGGGCGCATCCTGCGCGAACTCACCCGGCGGCGGCTCCTGCTCGAACCCGTGCTTCCCCGCCTGCACCCGCACAGCCGCCATGCGCGGCCCTACGCGGTGCGCAAGCCCAAGGAGCATCCCATCGTGGCGCCGGGGGACCTGGTCCAACTCGACACGATGCACCTGCGCCCGCTGCCGGGTGTGGAGCGCCGCCAGTTCACCGCCGTCGATGTGGTCTCCCGGGTGAGTGTGGTCGGGGTGCGCGCCACCGCCACCGCCGGCACGGCCCGCGCCTTTCTCGCCGACCTGCGGGAGCGGCTGCCCTTTCCCATCCGAGCCATCCAGGTCGATGGGGGCAGTGAGTTCATGGCGGAGTTTGAGGCCGCGTGCCAGGACTGGGGTATCGCGCTCTTCGTGCTGCCGCCCCGCTCCCCCAAACTCAATGGTCATGTCGAGCGCCTCAACGGCACGTCCCGCCGCGAGTTCTGGGAACACTACGACGGCGACCTCGACTTGCCACCGCTGCAGGCCGCCCTGCGCGCCTGGGAGCACCACTACAATCACGTCCGGCCCCACCAGGCCTTGGGCTACCGCACCCCCGCCGAGTTCCTCGCCACCTTCGGCATCCCCGCGGTGTAGCGGACGTACCGAACGAGGACAAATATTGATATTGTTGTTATTGTTGGGTATACTGCCTACCAGCAGAGGCCGAAAGTCTCTGCTGGGGCACTGCGTAGCGGGGCCCGGAAGAGAGGCTGGGAACTGCGTAGCGGGTCCTGGCCTTATTTCTTGCCTTCTCGAGGCAGGACGACGAGTCCCGCTCCGACATGCGTGCCACGGTAGACGCGGAATTTGCTTTGAATAATGTCCCAGTCTTCTTTTGGCGCCTTCCCGAGAGCATAGCGTCCGATGGGCGAAACCACGAGATCTGCAAGCTGCAGACCTGCACTGTTGAATTTCTTCGATTGCATGGTAAGGCTTCGAATGCGCCTGTCGATTGCAGTTGCTTGCATATAGCCCGTTCCGCTGATCTTCAAATTTAGCCAAGCCAGATCAAGCTGACGATCCAGGGTTGGGTCTCGCTTTTCTGCGAGTATCTGACCACCACCTTCTACATCGCCGATCTCAAAACAGAACCGTTCGACCAGGATGTCCAGACTGAGCAGGTAGGGATCGATGGCGTTCATGCCGTATTTGCTGAGATGCATGTCCTTCTTGATGGCGCAAGCTACGACTATGTATTGCAAGTCCCGCATGAGGGAGTTCAATTCGCGGTAGAAACCCTGACGGAAGTTTGGGTCAACGAGGCTCTCAAATCCGTTCTTGTTACGAGCGATATCAGCGGTGTGAAGAATGAGATCGTCTCGGCCAAAGAGATCGAGTTTGAACTGCCGTACACGTTCGGACAGCTCCCCTTCGGCATAATCAAGATCGACAATGATTCCACCCAGGACAAACATCGGATATTGGCCGTCGATGACGGTGAGGCTATGGTCGCCTGACTCATCAAGGTACATGACCTTCTTTGATCGTCCTCCCCGGCGAAATGTACCGGACGATACCTTCTCGTGTTTGGGGGGTGCTCCACCGTGGGCGCACCCTGGACGAGGTCAAGCGCCACCCACCGCAAAGGAAACTGGAGGGATGCAGACAGCCTGAAGTGCCCGGACTGCAATAGCGGGTTTCTGGCGTCAGCGAGGGAAAAAGCAATACCCCAGGCTCATCACCCGCCACCAGGACGGGGAGAGGATCCCGGGGAATACATTGCAATCATGAGAGGCTGGAGCGCCAGACAACGCTACTCGGATACCGTCTCACCGGACGCCGTGTTGAAGCGGCCAACGCGCGCGCGGAAGGTGGCGGCATCGTTGACGCGGGGGAAGGGTTCGTCCACCGGCACGGGCACGCCCAGGAAGTCGCAGAGCGGCTCCCAGCCCTCGGCCACCTCGTAGACCAGCAGCCGCTCGGCGGGGACTTCGGCCTGGACCATGGCGTTATGGCGGGTAAAGATCTCCGTGGCGAACTCGCGATCCGCGGCTCGCCCCTGAAAGGCGCCGTTGAAGAGCACGGCGTCGAGGAGGGGCTTCATGGCCTCGCGAATTGCGACGAACTCTGGCGGGTAGGACTTCGGGCGCTCGCCGCGTGCCTCCGCCACGGCGCTGCGGAGGATGGTCTCGGCGGCGCTGTCATACCACCGGTCGGGATCGCGCACCGTGAGAATGACCCTGGCGTCCGGATAGGCGGCCACCAACTCTCGCCAGAAGAACGTTCCCGGCCAGTCGGCCGTCGCCTGGTAACCGGCGAAGAGGGGTTCCCAGTCAATCGGCGCCCCCGCTTCCTTCCGGCGTGCCGCCTCGAGCCACAGCGGGATACGGTCCAGATCGGCCGCAAGGTTGCTCATGTGCTCACACGGGGCGAAGCCACGGTTTTCCAGCGCCTGCTTGAGAGAGAGCGTGCCGGTACGGCCGAATCCAACGCCAATCACTTGAAGGGTCACGTGCAGTCTGCTCCAGATGGCAAAAATGGATCAATGGATGGCCTGGTCTCACGGCGCGGTTGATAAGTCATGGGGAGCCATCACCCGCCGGCGTCGCGGCCGGGGTGGCGTCCTGGGCGTGGCCCAGGACACCTGGGCTCAGGAGCGCAAGCGCAATCAGTGCCGCACGCAGCGGACGGAGCATGGACGTCTCCTCTCAGGCGTCGTTCGGGATCAGCCCCCGGAGTCTACATCCGCCAAGGCCGTACACGAATCCAGGCCCGCGGAGCTACAGCAAACCCTGGCGCAGGGCGTAGGCGGCGAGCTTCGCCCGCGAGTCGATATCCAGCTTGCGGTAGATGTTCGCGATGTGCCGGGCCACGGTCGCCGGGCTGATGAAGAGCTCGTCGGCGACCTCGCGGTTCACGCGTCCCGCCGCGATCAGCCGTAGAATCTCCACCTCGCGTGCCGTCAGGCCGTCAGCATCCGTCGCGCGCTGGGCGGCTGATGGTGGCATCCCGCCGGTTTCCGCCCGTATCGCCAGCGCTGCGGCGACCGCGTCCTCCCGGGAGAGCGCCGCGCCCTGCGCCCACGCCGCCGCAAAGCGCTCGGCGCCCAGCGCGGCGTGCAAGTCCGCCAGGATCGGGTCCATCCAGACACGCTCCGAGGGCACATAGGGTGTGGCGATCGCTTCCCGTAGCGTGGCCGCCGCTCCGAACAGGCGCGCCGC
>JALYWD010000117.1 GCA_030852885.1 Chloroflexota bacterium
GGCAAGGTGGTCTGCATCCTGAGCGGCGGCAACATCGACACCCAGACGCTGGTGACGGTGCTGCGGGGCGAGACGCCCATGTAGACACATCCATGTGGCGCCGGCGAATGCAGGCTCTCTTCCGGCAATTGTCGGGCAGCGCGCTCTCGTTACCCGTTCGCGGCTGCCTCCAGCGCCGCGATGTCGATCTTGTGCATTTGCATCATGGCCTGCATCGCGCGCTGCGCCCGCGCCGGGTCGGGGTCGGTCAGCAGTTCGGGCAGGCGACGCGGCACCACTTGCCAGGAAAGGCCGAAGCGGTCCTTCAGCCAGCCACAGTCCCCCGGCTGGCCGCCGTCTGCCGTCAGGGTCTTCCAGTAGCGGTCCACCTCTTCCTGCGTCTCGCAATCGATGACGAAGGAGACGGCTTCCGTGAAGCTGTGCACGGGGCCGCCGTTCAGGCCCACGAAATCCTGACCATCGAGCGTGAAGGCCACGGTCAGGGCCGGGCCGCCCTCCCCCATCCGCGCGACATCGATGAGCTTTGAGTTCGGAAAGACGGACACGTAGAAGTTGGCAGCCTCTTCCGCATTGTCGTTGAACCAGAGAAACGGCGTGATCTTCTGGCGCAAGGTGGTGCTCCTCTCCCGCAGGCAGAATCCGGCGTCCGCTACGCCGGCCCGCACATGAAGTAGTCGTCGCCGCTGTACGCTTCTCGACATGGTATCGCCGCGCCGGGACGACGGCAGGTCTCATTACACGCAATTGCTGGTCTTCTTACGGGTTTTTCGTGATCGCGTCTGGCCTGTCCGCGCTGTCCGGCCTGTCCGGCCTGTCCGCTACTATCAGCGTCACACGGCACACGCACGCGCTCCGGCCCGGTGTGGGTGGGATGTGGCACGCATGGGCGACCTGGCAATCGGGTGAGTACTCAGCGCGACACCAAAATTGACAGGGCAGCAAAGTCGCCGCAGCGGGGACGCGGCCCCGCGCGCCATCTTTCGACGGCGGAGGCCGCGGCCCGGCTGGGTGTCACCGAGCGCACGGTGCGCCGGGCAATTACGCGTGGGGATTTGCTCGCCAGCAAGAGCGGCGGCGTCTATCGCCTGCGGGAACCGGATGTCGCGGCATATGCGGCCCGCACCCAGCGCGGCGCCGCCGGCAACGCGGCGCCGCCTGCCCGCCACCTGCCGGAGCAATTGCTGGCCGAGCATGCGGCCGCGAACTCCTCGTACGTCACCCGCCGGGCCCTGCAGGCTGACCTGACCGCGCGGCTGCGTGACCCGGCGGTGCGCATCGTGACGCTGACCGGCCCCGGCGGCGCAGGAAAATCGCGCCTGGCGATGGCCGCGTCCAGCGAGGTCGTCGCGTCCTTCCCCGATGGGGTGGTCTACATCCCGCTGGCCACGATCTTCAACCCGGCCCTGGTGGCGCCAGCCATCGCGCAGGCGCTCTGGGTCAAGGAAACGGCCGGGCAGGACCTGGCTTACCTCATTGCCGCGGCCCTCAATGGGTCACGCCGCCTGCTTGTGCTGGACAACTTCGAGCAAATCCTGCCGGCTGCGCCGCTGGTTTCCTGGATGGCGGCTATCGCGCCGGAGTGCACCTTCCTGATCACCAGCCGCGCACCGCTGCACGTGCGCGGCGAGCAGGAGCTGCCGGTGCCACCAATGCCCGTGGCCGCAGCGAACGCCTCGCCGGAGGAGCTACTTGCCTCCGAGGCCGGTCAGCTCTTCGTCGCGCGGGTGCGTGAGCACGTGCCGGCTTTTGTGGTAGATGCCGGGAACGCGCCGCTGGTGGCAGCGATCTGCGCGCAACTGGATGGCTTGCCGCTGGCCATCGAGCTGGCCGCGACCCGGGTGAAAATGCTGGGCCTGGAGCAACTGCGCCAGCATCTGCACCATCGGTTGCACCTGCTGGCCGCCGGGCCTGCTGATGCGCCGCACCGGCACAGCACCATGCGCAACGCCATCGCGTGGAGCTACGACCTCCTGTCTGAAGACGAACAACGCGTTTTCCGCCAGCTTGCCGTCTGTGTCGGCGGTTGCACGCTGGACGCCTCGTTGTCCCTCGCGCGCCTGCCGTACCGCGAGGAACCGGCTCCGCGTCAGGACGTGACAGGCGCCGAGCCAGAGGTTGCCGCACTGGAGTACATGGCGACCCTGGTTGACCACAGCCTGCTGACGGTGGCGCCGGGCCTGGACGGCGCGCTGCGCTACGGCATGCTGGAGACGATCCGCGAGTTCGCGGTGACTCACCTCTCCCCAGAGGAGCAGGCACGCGCCAACACCACGCACGCCCGCTTCTTCCTGGACCTCGCGTGGCGGCACCGGCCGCTGGTCACTACCCGCGCAACCTCCGCGCCGATGAGCGCACTGGCCGCCGATCTGGAGAATATCCGCGCGGCCCTGGAGTGGCTGGATCACGCCAGCCTGGACGCCGAGTTCGCGCGCCTGGTGGCCGCCACCTACACCTTCATGTTCGCGTGCGGCCACTTCGCGGAGGGCGTTGCCTGGCTGCAACGCGCGCAGGCGAAGATGGCGGCGTTCCCCCCGCTGGAGCGAGCGTTGCTGCAGGTGGGGATGGCCGAGCACCTGATGGTTACCGGGGACCATGGCGCAGCGACGGCGGCGTTTGCTGAGATCCTGCCCCTGGCGCGCGCCGCGGGGACCCCCTTTGACCTCGCCAACGCGCTCATCTCCAGCGGGGTTGCGCAGGTCTACAACGGCGAACACGCGGCGGGAGAGGCGCACTTGCAGGAGGCCCTGGCCCTGGCGAACCTGATGCCGGACCGCCAGGTCCGCGCGGCCATCGCCTCTCGCGCGCAGGCCAACCTCAGCGTGGCCGCACGGGCGCAGGGGCACCTGGCGGCAGCCGCCAAATGGGGCGAGGCCGCGCTGGAACGCTGCCGCGCCGCCCGTCTGGAGCAGGCGGAAGCGCGCATCCTGATTGACCTGGGGGATATTGCCCGGGACCAGGGGTACTACACCCACGCCATCGCCCGGTACCAGGCTTTCCTGCTCCGGTTCGATGAGCGGGGCGAGGTCCGCCTGCTGGCGGATGCGCTCGGCGGCATTGCCAGTGCGCTCGCCGCGACGGGCTACGATGAGGTCGCCCTGCCGTTGTTCGATACCGCCAGTCGCCTGCGCGAGCGCACCGGATATCACCTGCTGCTGCCCACGGACCTCTCTCGCCATGAACAGGAGATGGCGGCGGCCACGGCGCGGCTGGGCGCGGAGACGGCCGCGAGCATCCTGGGCGTCTGGCATGAGCAGCCCTTCGCCTCGATGCTGCGGCTGGCCCTCTCCATCGCGCCGGAGGAGGACGAGCGGCCCGGACAGACCGCGCCCGCCATCGACCTCACCCCGCGCGAGGAGGAGGTGCTGTACCTCCTGCTGCAATCACTCACCGACCGCGAGATCGCCGCCGCACTCCACGTCAGCCCGCGCACGGTGAGTTGGCATGTGCGTCACATCCTGGACAAGCTTGGCGCATCCACCCGCCGCGATGCCATCGCCCGGGCGCGGCGGGCTGGCCTCCCGGCTCCACCCGCCGCCCGCGCGGCGTCTCGTAGGCCAGATCGGACGTAGCCCGCCAGAACCCGCGCGTTCTTCGCGCAATCCAGACCAGGTGCGACGAAAGTCGCATGCCCGCGTGCGACGGAATGCCGTTCCGTCGCGAGCACAACAGCGATACCGTCGCAGCAGACGATCTTGCGATCACGGCCGCCAAGTTCGCCGGCGCCACCTCGGGTCGCCATGACCATTGGCCGTGCAAGGAGACTCTGTGCGATGAAACGATGGTTCGTGCTCTTCGCCGCGTTCGCGCTCTTTGCGCCGCTCCTGCTGCCCACCGCAGCGGCGCAGGACATGACGTCACTCCAGGTGAGCGAGGACCCGTCAGCCGGCGCGTTTCTCACGGACGCGAACGGGATGACCCTCTACCTGTTTACCAAAGACACCACGGCGAACGAGAGCGTGTGCGATGGCGATTGTGCAACCAACTGGCCACCCGTTCCCGCTGAAGGTCTGAGCCTGCCAGACGCCGTGCCGGGTGAACTTGGCAGCATCGACCGCGCCGATGGCATGAAGCAGGCCACCTACAACGGCATCCCGCTCTACCTGTTCGCGGGAGATTCAGCCGCGGGCGACCTCAACGGCGAGGGCATGGGCGGCGTCTGGTTCGTGGTCGCCCCGGGCGCCACGCACGGGGAGTACGCGGCTGCGCCCGGTGAGGGCACGCCTGCCCCCGCGTCCACGCTGCACATCGGCTTCACGGAGGAGCTCGGCCCGTTCCTGACCGATGCCAACGGCATGACCCTGTACCTGTTCGAGAAGGACACGACCGCCAACGAGAGCACCTGCGAGGGTGACTGTCTCGCCAACTGGCCGGCGGCCAGCGCTAAGGGCACACTGACCCTGCCAGCCGGCATCCCCGGAGAACTGACGGCCATCACCCGTGCCGATGGCACACAACAGCTCTCCTACAACGGCATTCCGCTCTACCACTACGCCGCCGACAAGGCCGCCGGCGACACCACCGGCCAGGAAGTGGGCGATGTGTGGTACGTGGTAACCCCGGGCATGCAGCACGGTGACGAGCCGCACGAGGACCACGAAGAGGAAGGCGAGGAGATGGAGGCTACGCCGGAAGCGTAACTGGCACGGCGTACGCTCAACCAGCCCCTCACCCTGTGCAGGGTGAGGGGCTTTCTTATCTGGCGATGGCGAAACGCCGGCCTGCGTCCCTGATTTTGGCAATACGGGACAGAAGTTCGGTCAATTCTGCGTGGTGCGCCCCTACCGCGCGCTGGCGACCGCCGCCGCGAACTTGCGGGCGCGCTCTTCCAGCGTGGCCCAGTCCCCGGCGTTGACGGTCTTCGCGTCCACCAGGTTGCTGCCGACCGCGATAGCCGAGGCCCCCGCGCGGATGAAATCGGCGGCGTTCTCCAGGTTGACGCCACCGGTCGGGATCAGCTTCACCTGCGGCAGCGGGCCGCGCACGTCCTTCAAATATTGCGGGCCGCCAACGGTGGCCGGGAAGACCTTGACGTAGCTGGCGCCTGCCTGCCAGGCGGTGAGGATTTCCGTGGGCGTGAACGCGCCGATCACGGTGGGCACCGCGTAGCGGTTGCAGAGCTCGATGATCTGCGTGTTCAGCACCGGTGTGACCACGAACTCCGCGCCGGAGAGGATCGCGATCCGCGCCGTCTCCGGGTCGAGCACCGTGCCCGCACCAACGGCGGCGCGCCCGGAGAGCGCGCCGCGCACCTCCTCGATGACCCGGCCGGCCAGGGGATTGGTGAAGGTGAACTCAACGCTCCTGACCCCACCGCGCAGGAGCGCTTCCGTCAGCGGCACCGCCGCCGAGAGATCGTCCAGCCGCACGATGGCGACCAGGCCGTTTTCCGCAATCGTTTCCGCGCGTAGAGGCATGAATGTGTGTCCTTTCCTGAGAAACCCTCACCCCAACCCCTCTCCCGGTGCGCGGGAGAGGGGCTTTCATCTGGGCGCAAGTTCGCTTCCTGCCGCCGCTCCAGCGTGTCATTCTGAGCCCGCACGCGAAGGATCTCGTTCTCTCTTCGCAATGGTACGAGGTGCAACGCCTGTTGCCGGGCGTCATCCTCTCGCATGAAGGCAGGCGAACGAGATCCTTCGCCTGCGGGCTCAGAAGGACAGGCTATGTGGTTGCGCACCCTGGACCGTATGGCAGCGAAGCAGTTCGCCTCAATCAGTTTGCAAATCGCGCGCTCAGGCCGCCGTCGATCAAGAGTGCCGCGCCGGTCAGGTAGCTCGCCTCGTCGCTGGCCACGAACGCCACGAAGTTGGCGATCTCCATGGGCGTCGCCATGCGGCCGAGCGGCTGCTGGTCCAGCACGCGCTGCTCGGCGGCCTTGCCTTCGGGCTGCAGCTCCAGCCACTCGTCCACCAGTTGCGTGCGCACCCAGCCCGGGCAGATGGCGTTGACCCGGATCTGGTGCTTGCCGAAGTCCAGCGCCAGACTGCGCGTCATGCCGACCATCCCGGCCTTCGCCGCCGCGTAGGGGAACATGTTGTAGTTGGTCATGAAGGCGTGCAGGGAGGCGATGTTGACGATGGAGCCGGCGCTCTGCTCCCGCATGTGCGGCAGTGCGTGCTTGCAACAGAGCCAGGCGCCCTTCAGGTCAACTGCGAAGACCTTCTCCCATTCGTCTTCAGTCATGGTGGTGGCGTCGAAGTAGGTGTTCACCCCGGCGTTGTTGACCAGGATGTCGAGCTTGCCGAAGGCTTCTACCGTCTCGGCGATGGCGGCGGCCACGTCCGCCTCGCGCGTAATATCGCAGCGGATGAAGCGCACCCCCGCTGCCTCACCACCCAGCGCTTCCGCTGTCGCCCGGCCACGCGGCTCGTCGATGTCGAACAGGGCGACCCGCGCGCCCTCGGCCACGAACTTCTCGACCACCGCCTGCCCGATGCCCTGCGCGCCGCCCGTGACCACGGCGACCTTGTGCTCCAGCCGCATTGCTGTTTGCCCCTTTTGTGTGATGGGTTTCCGCTTCACGAACGAGATTCTTCGCCTGAGGGCTCAGAATGACATGGAGGGTGTGTATCCCGCCCACATCAACCCGGTACCCCCTTCCCCTACGCCAGTCGCTCGACTGCCGCCAGCAGCCCCTGCAGGTAGCCCGTTTCGTGGGCGCGGCCACGGTGGCACCAGAGAGTGTCGTCCACGACGCGCGGCGTGTGGTCGTCCAGGATGAAGCCGGTGAA
Organism: Chloroflexota bacterium; assembly: GCA_030852885.1. Classification (GTDB taxonomy): domain Bacteria; phylum Chloroflexota; class Chloroflexia; order Thermomicrobiales; family UBA6265; genus JACCXM01. Next base: position 6,729 of record JALYWD010000117.1, read on the forward strand.
GCCGACGCGCTTCAGGGCCAGCATCACCTCCACCGGGTCGTAGTTCCCCTCCCCCAGGAAGCACTCCTGGAACTTGGGGACGGTGCCCTGCACGTCCCGGAAATGGATGTAGACGATGCGCTGCAGCGCCCCAAAGTGCTCGATCGTCTCCACCACATCCTCGCCCGTCTCGGACCAGGAGCCGAGGCAGAGATCGAGGCCGTGGTTGGCGCTCGGCGCGATGGCGAAGGCGCGCTCCAGCCCGGCCCGCGTCCCGAAGAGGCGGGCGATGCCGCCCAGCATCGGCACCGGCGGATCGTCCGGGTGCAGGGCCAGCGTCACTCCGGCCTCCTCCGCCACCGGCATCACGGCGCGGATGAAGTACGCGTAGTTGGCCCACATCTCAGCGGCGTCAAAGACGCGGCCGTGCGTCAGCGGTGCGTTCTCGACCAGCGCCATGTCGAAGGCGGTGCACTCCGCACCGCCGCGCCCCGGCGTGGAGAAGGAGGTGCGCCAGACGGTGTTCGGCATCCAGTGGTGCCCAGGATCGGGATGCCGGCTGCGCCCATGTTGCGGATGATCGTCTGGTAGTTCGCGATCTGCTCGTCCCGCCCTGGCAGGCCGAGCATGATCTCGTCGTAGAAGTCGATCGGCACGTTCTCGATCGCTTCCAGGCGCAGGCCGTGGTTTTCGCAGCGCGTGCGCAACTCGACCAGGTCCAGGTACTCCCAGCGCTTGCGCTCGTGCGGGATATCCATGTACTCCCAGCGCTGCGTGGCCGGGAGTTGCGGCGTGTTCAGCACCACGCCGTGCAGCCCCATCTGCTTCGCGAAGGTCAGGCGCTCATCCGAGGCGACCGGAAAGTTCCCGATGGCGATGCGCATCACGTTCTCGCGATCCTGTACCTGCCCCGCTGTTGCTGCCGTCGTTGCCTGTACCATCGGCTCCCTCTGCCGCCAGGGACCGCCCACGCGCCCTGTTTTATCCTGCCCCGCCGCCAACGGCCGCGTCTTGACAGCCCCGGCGGTGGTTGCTACGGTTCCAGTTGTATGACATCATACATCACGATGGTGTCAGCGTTCGTCGAGGGAACACCTGGCATGAAGCAGCGCCGCCGCGCCGATGCGGTCGTCATTGACATCGCCAGCGAGATCATCACCGGCCACTTCCCCGCCGGGAGCGTGCTGCCGACCGAGCAGGTGTTGGGCGAGCGCTTCGAGGTTAGCCGCACGGTCGTGCGCGAGGCGCTGGCTCGACTTGCCGGCGTGGGCCTGATCGAGGTGCGGCACGGCCTGGGCAGCGTGGTACTGGAGCGCCGGCGCTGGCGCGAGATCGACGCCGACCTGCTCCAGATTCGCACCGACGCTGGCCTGATCGACGACCTCCTGCCGGACCTCTTCGACATCCGGCGCATGGTTGAGCTGGAGGTTGCGGAGCGCGCCGCCCGGCAGCGGACCCCGGAAGACCTGGCGATCCTGGCCGGGATCATGGAGCAGCAGCGGCAATCCATGGGGGACTCGGAGGCCTACAACGCCGCCGACATCGCGTTCCACGACGCGCTCATCGGCGCCAGCGGCAACGAACTGCTGCGGGTCCTCATCGCCCCCATCAGCCAGGTCTGGCGCATCGGCAGCATGGTCACCATGCGGCGTGACCCGGAAGTGGTCACCTTCTCGATGCAGGGGCACGAAGAGATATTCGCCGCCATTGAAGCAGGCGATCCGGTTGCTGCCCGCACCGCGATGGAACGCCACCTGGATCGCTTCGAGCAGCGCCTGGAGCGGGCTCTGCAACTGGTGGAGACCCAGGAAGGCACGGCGCCGCAGGGGCGGTTAGCCGCACTGGCCAACGAAGAGCAGCAGACGCGATGAGGCGACGCTGAGCATGGCGATGACAGATTCCAGCACGATGGAGACAACCGGATATGCGGACCCCGCCTTCTTGCGCGGGCAAGCGCAAGCCCTGATCGACTTCTACCTGCCCCGCAGCGTGGACACCGAGATCGGCGGCTTCATCGCCCAGATCGCGGACGACGGCTCCATCTTCGACCGCCAGACGCGGCACCTGGTCGGCTCCTGCCGCTACGCGAACAGCTTCGCCCTGGGAGATCAGTACGGTCTCTGCGACGGCGATGACTGCCTGGCCGCTGCCGAGCATGGGGTGCGCTTCCTGCGCGAGGCGCACCACGACCCGGTCAATGGCGGCTACTGGTGGGTGCTC
>JALYWD010000120.1 GCA_030852885.1 Chloroflexota bacterium
GATCTCCGCGGTATCGACGCCCTGGAAGCGGAAAAGGCCGTCGTACACCTGCGCCAGGATCCCGAAGCCGCCCGAGCCTTCCCAGTTCTCCGCGGGATCGAGCATATTCGGCGCGGCGGTAACAATGACCAAGTTGAAGAAGGTTTCTTCGCCGTCCTGCGCCGCGCGGGTCAGAAGCGGCGACGGCGCGAACTGCAACATGCCGGCTGCGGCGCCGACAGCCATGAGGGTGCGCCGACTCAATGTGCGAGGTGCAGCTTTCGCGGCGTCTGTCAGTGCGGAACGTGCGCTCATGGGTGCTCCCCTTTCGCCCGGGAACGTGCGGCCTGCCGGCTATACCACCAGGCTGCCGCCCAACATTCCGTGCAACAGCCCAGTGGTTCTACCAGATGTCATAAGTTGCCCAAGTAGCATATCACCGTGAATCAACGTGTCAATGCGAATGCCTTACACTGGCTTTGTGCGATATCACCGCCCCCGGATTTGCGTCCCCTGTGAGCACAGGGGTAATACACTGTTGCACAAAGGGGCAGAGTAACCATGCTGGACACCGCCGCTGATGAGGGATCACTGGCAGATTTAGCCTACGAGGCGATCCGCCGGGCCATCCTGCGCTGCGATTTGGCGCCTGGCCAGTATGTGACCGAAGCGCAACTCTCTGCCCAGTTCGGGGCAGGCCGCGCGGCAGTGCGGGCCGCGCTGGCCCGCCTGGGCCACGAGCGCCTGGTGCAGGCCATCCCCCGTAAGGGACACCAGATTGCGCCGATCACGTTTCAGCAGGTGCGCGATCTCTTTGGGGTGCGACTGATCGTTGAGCCCGCGGCCGCACGCCTGGCGGCTGATCGCGCGGACGAGCAGACCATGCAGGAACTCGAGGCCTGTAACCAGGCCTGCCAGCATCTGCCGGGCCGGGACGATGTCATTGCCCTGCGCCAGGCCAACAACCGGTTCCATGCGGCGGTGGCACTGGCGTCAGGCAATGAGCGCCTGGCTTCCATGGTCCAGACGGTGCTCGATGAGCTGGACCGCGTGCTGTACATCCCGCAACTTGCCAACGTCTGGCACCGGATCGACAGTTCATACGATGAGCACCAGCGCGTGCTCGCGGCGCTGCGGCGGCGCGACGCTGAAGCTGCCTGGCAGGCCCAGTACGATCACGTGGCGTTGAATCAACATTTCGTGATCGATGGGCTCATCTCCAGCCCGCGCCTGCGCTCCATCAACCTGGTCGCGGTGTGATGGCTCTCAGGCCAGGATCGAGACCGTCTCCAACGCCCGCGCGGTCAGTTCCGGGTCGCCAGATAGCCGCGCCACCCGCCTTGCCGCCTCCGGCGTCATGCCGCGCGTAAAGAGCCTCCAGGCACTGTCCTGATCCAGGGTCACGGCGGCGGTCGGGGTATCGTCGCGGCCAGGTCCCAGCACCCACCCGGTTGCTTCGCGCTGCGCCAACCACTGGCCGCCCGCCTCCCCGGTGATGGTGAGCAGCATCCTCTCGCCGGGCTGCCCCGCCGTGCCCAGCGCGCGCGGCAAGCCGAGCACGAATGCCGCCAGCACCGGGGCGAACCACGCGGGTTCCTGCAAGCCGGGGTGGCCTGTGGCATCGCGGATCTGCTGCTGGTGCACCCAGCGTTCGGTGTACTCGCGGGCAAGATCGAGCCAGACCAGCGCGGGCTCCGGCCCCACCCAATCCACTGGGCGGCCGATGGCTGCCAGATCAAGCGTTGCGAAGTAGCTGGCTGTCTGCTCGCCGGTCAGCCGCAGCAGATCGATCAGCACCCGCGGGCTGGCGCGGCGCATGGCCTCCACCCAGAGCGCGTTCTGGCGGTCGATGGCCGTTATCAGGCCCGGCAGCGTCGAGATATCGAGTTCGGCCGCGAAATCCGGGTTGTCGTGGTTATCCCTGCCCCCGCTGAGCCGCCCCACGTCATCCGCCAGCAGGTGGGCGGCAATGTCCTGCACGCTCCAGCCAGGGCAGACCGTGGGCCGTGCCCACTCCGCCGGGCTCAGGCCTGCCAGCAAGTCCAGCAGCGCCGCGCGTTCACCGGGAAAGAGGTGGAGCGTGGGAATCGGAATCGCGGGCGATGTATCGGCCTGGACGTCTGATTGCTTCATGCGTCAAGCGTAGACGCAGCGTGGTGGCGTGGGCGTAAGCCGGCTTTCAGCAACGCCTTGCAGACGCGCCGGGTGGGGCTTGTGATGGAGCCCCGGTCAGGCTCACTCCGGGACGATGAACCAGGCCCGGAAGTTCTCATAGCCTATTGCCCGGCCAGGAACCCGGTCCTCCGGGTAGACCCCGGACACCAGGCCCACACCCGCCAGAAAGTTCATTTCCGTTCCGGCGAGCGACTCCGAGACGACAGGGACCCCATTCACGCCAATCAGCGCCATGTCGCCGTATGCCAGCAGCTCCAGCGTGTTCCGCGCTCCAGGCCGGGCATCGATATTCGTCGCCTGCCCAATGATCTCCGGAGCCGCGCCGACGTGCTGAACAATGACGTGGCCCGTCGCTGCCAACAGGATCTGCTCCGCCTGCGGTCCATCGGGGGCAAAGCGGAATGCAAACCCAGCCGTCCACGGGGTCGATGTGTCCGCGGGGTTCACCAGGGTCATGACGGCCAGGAAGTCCGCCGCATCGGGCATCAGCGCGCTGCCCATGCCGCGGGTCGTCCCGTCCGCGCGCTCAACCAGTTCCCCGGTCGCCGGCCCGATATCCGGGGTCTCGGCTTCCGCCTGGGCCAGCAACTCGGCGAACGCGGCGGCCGCCTCGGGATCAACGGTGCTTGCGGCCTGCGCAAAGGCAGGGGCCACCCGATGCGCTGGTGTTGTGGACGAGGCAGCGATCGTGTCCACGGCGGCCAGCAGCAGCCCGAGCAGCACCAGTGTGGCAACGAGACGGAGAGGAGCAGTGCGCACGGAACACCTCACTCAAACGACAGTGTCTGTTCGGGATCGGTTGCTTTACGCCGCCGGGGTTGCCTGGGCAATTGGCGTGGCCGCCGGCGCCAACAGGCTCGCCGGAATCGGCTGTTCGTCCGGGCAGGGGGCGCCGGTCACACAGGCAAGCTGCGTCTCCGCCAACTCCACGGCCGCATCCGGCGCGAACTCACCGCCCTGGTCCAGATACAGAACGATCATTGAGGAGCCAGACCTCGCGACGATGCCATATCCGCTCCAGCCGGGGTAGTCGGAGTCGTCCGCGTAGGCATAGTGGAAGATTTGCGAGGCGTCTCCAAGCGCCGGGCCGTCCGTGATGACATCAGCGGCGCCGAAGACCGGATCGTCCGCAACGCGCTGACGAATCGTATCCATGTCGACAGCAGCGGCGTCATCCGGCGACGCAAACTGGAAGACTTGCGTGATGATGTAGGCGCCCTGCGCCGTGCCCTCGAGATCCTGATCCCGGACGTAGATGGTCTGCGCACTTGACCGCGCCTGGCGTTCGGCGGTCACTTCGGCCGAATCGCCATGCCTGGGGAAGGTGATCCCATCGAGACGGGTGTAGGAATCGCCGTAGGTTGGCCCGGCAAAGCGCAGCACTCGCTGACCCAGGTCGGGCATCTCGCCGTTGCGGGCTGCCTCCATGCGCGCCAGCAATTGCCCTGCCAGCCCCTCGATCTCGGCGCTGTCCAACTCGCGGGCCAGGAAATCGTCAACCATCACGTCGCCAATCAGGTTGCCGCTCCGGAAGGTGAGATTCAGGTTCGTATAGGGGCGCTCGTCCGTGGCCAAGCCTACTGCGGAGGTCAGCTCTGCATCATCCCCGATGACCGTGTTGAGCGGCCGGTCCTCTTCGTTCGTGTAGGATCCGAAGTTCCCGGCAGCTTCGGCATCGCGTTCAATGTAGGTAAACGCCGCGGCGGCATCCTCCGCCGAGGGGAACTCCGTCACGATGGTCGTCACGGTCTTTCCCCATGGGTTGTCGAGTGGGGTATCGATACCGACCGGCGTGGCTATTCCGGTTGGCCACCCCTCCGCCAGCCGCAGCGCGTAGCGCCGACCGTATCCAAACGGGGCGAAGTCGGTCCGCACCTCCTGCTCGGACTTGCCAGTGCGCTCCGCCATGGCCAGAACCATGTCTGCAGGATCTTCGAAATACCCCTGGTCCAGCGCCAGCCCGCTTCCCGGCACATCATCCGGGAACAGCACCATCGCCGTCAGGTCCGCTGGCGGCACGGCGCCCGTTGGCGTGGCGTCCTGCGCCTGCACGAGCGCCGGCACGAGCACCAGCGCAGCGACCATTCCGGCGCATCCAGGGACTCGCTTCCACATGTTCATGATCTCCTCTGCACCGAACATCAAGCGGAGATGCCTGGCCTGGGTGCGTGATGCTCATCTGAGTTTGGTCGCCTGCCGGCATCCTCCGGGATTCCCGGCAACCGATCGCGCTGGCGCAGACGATGACGACGTGGGACGGAGACTGGCTGAGTAGCCAGTCTCCAGCCCGGGAACACGGTCAGTTAATTCGGTTGGCAGCAGCCCTCGACGCACGTCGAAAAGGAAGGGCACTCAGCAGTTACGTTGCAGCACGCCAATCCCGTGGGGCAGGCGCCGCCACCCAGTGTCGATGGGCAACACGTTTGCGCCGCCGTGCCGCAATGCGGAACCGTGGAGCCCGTGGGAGGAGGACAGCACTTCTCACACGTGGGCGCACAGGTCGACTGGCAGGCCCCGGTGGCGGTATTGATGTACCCACTGCAGCAATAGACGGCGTTTCCGCCCTTGGGCACCACCCCGTCTGGGCAGCACACGCAGCGGCCCTTGCCCTTCTTCTGCCTGGTAAAGCAGCCGGAACAGCAAATTTTGCACTGCTTGCTTGGCTTTTCTTTTTTCGAGGTCTTGCAGCCTCTTTCAACACCAATGCAGCGTGCCTTCTTTTTGGCGTCGACCTCAGCGGCCGGCAGGCTGATCGCGGCCAGGCCACCCAGGGCTCCGAGGGCGCCGAGCACCCGGCGCCGGTCACCGATGGCCGCGAGACGCTGGGAAATGGCATCGAATCGTTTCGGGTCCATGCTCGTCCTTTCTGCTCATGACACGCAGCGACGACGACCACCCTGGTCGTCATCGGCACACACTCCCCCTGCAATCCAGCAGGTCAGCGGTTGCCCAGGAAAGCGCACCGCACCGGAGTGGGATCTCGAATGAATGCAGCACGTAGCGCCAAGGCATTCCCTGCCCATTCGCCCCTGCCGCTATGGAGAAATCCGCTCTCACAGCCTAATGGCGCACGTGAAGAACGCTATGGGGGGAATCCTGTATTTTTCAGGCGCTTGCCTGGCCGCACCTGTCCATTCCCTGGTCAGCAAAGAGAGGTGCGCAGCTTGCTGAGCAGAATCAGATGTTGGTGGTCAGGAGCAACATGGCCGCCGCTGTGCGGGAGTGCACCCCGAGCTTGCGCAAGACGTTGCCAACATGCCGGGTGACCGTCGTAGGGCTAATGTACAGACGTTCCCCAATCTGGCGGTCCGAATGCCCTGCGCCAACAAGGGCGAGCACCTGGTGTTCGCGCCGGGTGAGCGTCGCCAGACGGGCGGCGGCCGAGTCCGCGCCGGCCGGCATCGCTGCCAGAGGCCCTGCGACATCTTTCAGCGCGTCGTGAGCAATGATCTCCTGGAGGGTGGCAGCCTCACCGGCTTCCCAGGCCGCTGTGAAGACGTCGGGCGGCAGCGCCAGGCGCGCGGTGGCGATATCCTGCTCCAGGCGCGGCGCTTCGTTCACTGGCACAGGCATGCCGAGCCGGCGCCGCAGCGCCGCGGTGGCTCCCAGGAGCCAGGCGCCATGCGCCGCCTGCCCCAATGCGATCAGGACGCCAGCAATGGCCTCCAGGCAGATGCAGATATTTGCCCGGTCATCGACACCCTGGTAGTGGGTGAGCGCTTCGCGGAACACCTGCAACGCGCCGGCCAGTTCCCCACGGTCACGCGCCATCAGGCCCAGCGTCACCAAGGTTGCGCCCGTCCCCTGCTGGTCCCCATCCGCCCGGGACAGCGCGAGCGTTTCTTCTGCAGAGATTGCCGCCTGCTCATGCTCGCCAATCGCCAGCAGGGAAAAGGTGAGCGCATTCAACGTCGCTGCCCGCTGCCAGGTGTGGGTGTCCGGGGTCTGGGCCAGCGCCTCCCGCAGGATCGCTATCGCCGCCACGGGGTCACCACCAACCTGTAACGCGGCGTACCCCAGCCCACACCGGGCGCAGGCCTCCCCGGCCTCGTCACCCAGGCGTTGAAGACGCTCCACTGCGTCATGAAGCAGTGCCTGGGCCTCCCCGCTCATGAGCTGACGAACGGCCATGTGGCCCGCCGCCGCCACGCACTCCGCCAGGGCGGCTGGCCAGGCAGCGGCGCGCGGATCGTGGATGATCTGCTGATACCACCGCCACCCATCGCCCAACTGCCCCCGCACATACCAGAACCAGAACAGCGCATTGGTCAGTTGCATGGCGGCGCCGATATCCACGTCTTCGCCTTCGCGTGTCGTCCACCGCAGCGCCTCGTTCAGGTTGTCGAGGTGGCGCGCAATCTGCGCGAAGGTCCACGGTTCGCCTGCGGTGTGATAGCCCCGGGCGGCCTCCGCCGCGATCCCAAGGAAATACGCCGCGTGCCGATCCCGATACTGGACCTCTTCACCACTGGCCGCGAGTTGCTCGCTGGCGAACTCGCGGATCGTTTCCAGCAGGTGGTACGTGCGCTCGCCGTCCGGTGCGTACCCGGCGTGCAGCAGGCTCTTGTCGACGAGCGCATGCAGGGACGCCAGCGTCCCGAGCGGCGGGGTCGCATGCCCAAATGGCTGCCACGAGGGCGGGATGCCAGCCGCCGGGCGGAAGAATGAAATGACTGGCGCCTGTGGCCCGGTGAGGCCCAGGTCACACGGCGTGTTCCACACCTGTTCCGCCGCGTGGGCGTCGAAGCTGCCCGTGAAGACCGCCAGGTGCCGGAAGCGCGCCTGCTCCGCCGCCGGGAGCAGGCTGTAGCTCCAGGCAATCGTGGCGCGCAGCGTTTGCTGGCGCGCCGGCAGATCACGCGGGCCGCTCTGCAGCGTATCAAGCCGCTGCGCCAACCAGGTGAGCAGCAAGGCGGGATCGGCGTGCTTCATCTTCGCGGCGGCCAGCTCGATCGCCAGCGGAAGCCCATCCAGGCGATGGCAGATCTTGCTGACGGCCGGGGCATTGGCATCGGTGAGCTGGAAGGCGGGGGACACGTCGCGCGCGCGCTGCACGAAGAGCGCAATGGCGGGGGCCCGGCCCGCCACGGCTGCCGTTGTCTCCAGGGCCGGGTCCGGGAGCGCCAGTGGAGGCACGGTGATTTCGACTTCGCTGCGCAGATGGAGTGCCTCGCGGCTGGTGACCAGCAGCCGCAGCCCGGGAGCCGCCGCCAGCATCTCCGCCACGAAGGGCGCTGCTGCCAGCAGATGCTCGAAGTTGTCCAGCACCAGCAGATGTGAGCGGTAGCCCAGCATCTCCAGCAACGTCTCCCGGGGCGATGCTCCGCCCGCTGGCTGGATGCCCAGCCGCTGGGCAATGACGGCGGCGACCTGCTCCGGGTCATGCACCGCATCCAATGGCACAAACAGGACGCCGTGAGCGAAGAACGGCGCGGCCGCACTGGCGGCCGCCAGCGCCAGCCGGGTTTTCCCCACCCCGCCAGGCCCGGTCAGCGTCAGCAGGCGGCTCCCGTCGCCAGCGAGCATCTCCGCAATCAGGCGCTCCTCGCGCTCCCGGCCGATGATGGCCGTTGGCGGCGCTGGCACGGGGAGAGGCGCCGCCCAGGAGCCCGGCGACGGTGGCGCGCCACGGGTTGCGCGCTGGCGCAGCGCGTAGGCATGCAGATGATGTGGCGCAATGAGCAGTCGCCCACCGTGGCGCGTCGCGATCAGCTCGCCGCGGGCAATGGCCCGCCGGATGGTGCGTTCGTTAACGCCACTCTGGGCGGCTGCGTCGTGCGTGGTCAGCCAGTGCTTATCGTGCGCGTTGCCCTCTGCCGGAGGGAGCGAATCTGGTTGTACCTGCATGCTCTGTGCACCATCCAGCCACGGCGGTGTGCGGGCTGCCATCCCGCGGGCAGCGTCAATGTTCTATGCACTGGTCGTGCCGGAAAGGATAGATGAGTCGCCAGGTTTTTGGTGTCTCCGGCGCCGTCCGCCGGTGACGGCGCAGCCCGGGACAGCCGCTCTCCCGCGGGGCACACTTCGCTGCAGTTCGTCAATCGCTCATTGTCATGCTCGTCCGGAGGCGCCTGTTCATGATTACCACGCCGCTCTGCTGCCTGTTGGGCATCGAGCACCCGGTTTTCAACGCCCCAATGTCTCCGACGGCAACCGGAGTATTGGCGGCCGCCGTCTCCAACGCCGGCGGCTTCGGCATGATCGGTGGCTCAAGCCCTGAAGGTGCTCCCTGGTTGCGGGAGCAGATCGCCGCTGCTCGCTCACTGACCCGGCGCCCCTTCGGCGTCGGCTTCATCTCCTCCTTCCCCGGCACCCCGGAGTTGGTTGCGGTGGCACTTGAGGAAGGCGTCGTGGCCATCAACCACTCCTTCACTGACCCCGCCCCCTATGTCGCCCCTGCCCATGCGGCCGGAGTGAAGCTCTTCGCCCAGGTACAGACGCTGGCGGATGCGATCCGGGCCGCCGCAGCCGGGGTGGATGTGATCATCGCCCAGGCTAGTGAGGCGGGCGGGCACGCCGGGAGCATCGGGACGTTCGCGCTGCTGCCCGCCATCGTTGATGCGGTCTCACCCATCCCGGTCGTGGCGGCAGGCGGCATCGCGGATGGGCGGGGCCTCGCCGCCGCGCTCATGCTCGGGGCGCAGGCGGTGTGGATGGGCACCCGCTTCGTGGCCACGCCCGAATGGGGCGGCCAGGTCTGGAAACAGCAAGCCATTCTCGCGGCCACCTCCGATGACACCGTCCAGACCGGCGTCTACGACCGCTTGCTTGGCCGGCCTTTTCCTGAGGGGATCAACGACCGCGTGGTGCGCAACGCCTTTGTCACCCAGTGGGGCGACGCCGCGAACGTTGACCCCACCGATCGTGCCTTGCAGGAGCAGCTTCTCCGCGCCAGAGAACGTGGAGACACCACGGTCGCGGGCGTCAGTGCCGGGGTCTCCTCCGGGCTGATCACGGCCATGCAGCCCGCGGCGGACATCGTGCACACCGTCGTTCGCGACGCCGAAGACCTCCTGCGCCAGCGCCCGCGCCAGCTTCTCACGCCGTAGATACGCCCTGCGGCCACAGGGGGTGTTCCGGTGCGCACGCCCCCAACGCCTGTCATTCTGCGCCCCTCTACGCTTGTCATTCTGAGCCCGCAGGCGAAGAATCTCGTTCTCTGGGCTCGACATACGATCTAACAACTCCCCGCAGCCGCAGTACAAGGTCTTGACATGCGTGGGTAGGACTCATACGATGCGCGAGTAAACATAAATTGGAAACGTCGTGCGTTCGTTTCCTGGGGGCCTGTGCCCTCGGAGAGGATTGTGCTGTGGGGCCGAATCGGTTCGATGCGCTGACGCGGGGACTGAGCAAGGGGGTTTCCCGGCGGCAGTTGACACGGCTGCTTGGCCTGGCCGCAGGCGCTGCGCTGGCCTCCGGGCTCCCTGGGCGGCGCGAAGCAGCAGCCGGGACGCGCTGTCTCCAGGATGGCGAAGGGTGCGCGGACATCTGTGGCAGCCCGAACAACTGCAACGCCTGCTGCGGCGGCTACTGCGCGGCCTATGGCGGCTGCGTCACGATTGGATACCTGGGGCAAGGCGAAGTCTGCTACCTCGCCGATCCCAATGCCTGCGACGCGGGCCTGACCTGCTGTCCGTTCCGCCCGGGGCAGCGCCACGGCCAGGGCACCTGCCAGGACGTCTGCTACTAGGAGTTGCTGGAAAGCGCCGTTCGATGCGCCGGGGTGGCAGTGGTCACCCCGGCGTATTCTTCGCCCTCGGCAACGCCTGAAGCAG
>JALYWD010000131.1 GCA_030852885.1 Chloroflexota bacterium
GCCAGCCGAGCGCCGCTACCACCGGGGTCATCATCACCGGGAGCATCATGAGCGGAATGAAAAAGCGGCGGCCACGCAGCTCATCGACGACCACCAGCGCCAGCCCCAGGCCGATCAGGAACTGCAGGGTAATGCCCACCACCACCAGCAGGATGGTGTTGAACATGGCGGTGTGGACGCGCGGGTCAACAAGGCCAGCGGCGTAGTTGGCCAGCCCCAGGAACTGATTGTCGTTCGGGTGTTGCAGGTCACGCCGTTGAAAGCTGAGCGAGAGGGAATAGAGCAGCGGAAAGATGCTCAGGGTCAGGATGGCGATCAGCGTTGGCGTCACCATCCACCAACCGGCGTGCCGGTCACGCCGCGCGTGACCTGCCGACCTGCCGTGTTCCGTACTGCTCAAGAGTCGCTCCTGGTGACGGATCGGGCGAAACGCCGAAGGGGACGCGAGGAGCCAACTCTGGCTCCCCGCGCCAGTGATATGGAGCTCCGTGCAAACGTCGTGTCGTCTCGATCTTGGCGTCTGATCTCGAGCCTAACGAGTCCAGACGACGCACGAGATCCCTCGACAAGCTCGGGATGACACATTTCCCGCGCGAGTCCGCTAGGCCGGAGTCTCTGGGTAGACGTTCCCCAGCTTCAGGTACTCCTGGTAGGCGGTGCGCTGGGCGTCCCGGCCAATGCGGTCCGTGATGGCGTTGAAGGCGGCGTTGGCATCGGCAGCGGCCTGCTCCGGCGCGGTGCCGCCCTGGGCCGCGCCCCACATCTGCTCGATGGCGGTGTGGTACTCCTGCGAGCCCGGCATGATGATGTCCAGCAGGGCGGTGTCTGTCTGGGTTTGCAGCATGTCCAGGTACTCGCCGGCGTTGCCCCAGAGCGCGCGGTAGGCTTCCGAGTTGTAGTGGCTGAGCCGGAACGGATCGCGCAGGGTGTAGGGGAGCATCACGCGCTCCAGGCTGATGGATGGGCTGTTCATCCACTGCGCGAAGAGGTAAGCAGCATCCTTGTTGGCGCTGTCCGCCGAGACGCAGAGCATGAACCCGGAGGCGAGGGCGCTGTAGCCGCCCGGCAGCCCGGCGTAGCTGACGTTGTCGGCAACCTGGGAGGGTGGTAGCCACTCCATCTGGACCGTATCCGCGCCGTAGCGCTCCGAGAAGCGGCCGAAGGGTGGCCACGTGCCACCGACCATGGCCAGGTTGCCTTCCATCCAGTTCTCGAAGACCTTGGTGAAGTCCCACTCTTCGACACCCGGCGGCATGCTCTTGTTGGAGGCCAGCATCCGGTTCAGCGTGTCGATGCCGGGCTGAGAATCGAGCGTGGCATCCATCGTTTCTTCGTCGAAGAACTTGCCGCCCTTGACCCGGAACTCGACCATCCACCAGTGGTAGACCTGCAGCGGGTTGCGCTGGCTGGCGCCGCCCCAGAAATCCCCTGCCCCCTGCTCGGTGAAGAAGCCCTGGACCTCGTCGTACTGCTCCCAGGTTTCGGGCGGGGCGAGTGGGCGGCTGTACTTCTCCTCGAACGCGGCCTGATGGTCCGGGTTATCGAACAGGTCGCGGCGGTAGTAGAGGAGGAAGGTGTCGCCGTCATCGAAGAGGCCGTAGATGTTGCCGGCGTAGTTCATCAGGTTGCGGTAGACCGGGTGGAAGTCCTCCAGGTCGGCCGGGTTCATGTACTTGTCGATATAAGGCTGCAGCGGCTCCACGATGCCCTGGGTGACCACGTCGGCCATCCAGGCGGGCACCACATCCAGCACGTCCAGGGCGCCGGCGCCTGCGATGTGCTCCTGGACCATGGTCGGGAAGAGTTCCGGGAAAGGCTTGTCCACGACGGTGACGTTGATGCCGGTCAATTCCGTCCACCTGGGGCCAGAGAAGACCTTTGGACCCTCCGCCATCAGGCCCGCTTCCGAGAGGTAGTTGAGCGTCACCCCGGAGTACTGCCTGGCCGCCGCCACGGCGGCTTCGGCGGAATCGCCTGTCTCCTGGAGAACGCGTTGCGCGGCTTCAATCGCGGCCGGGTTGCTGAGGTTGGAGAACGGGGCCGCCTGCGCGGGCGCCAGCCGGGCGGCCAACGGCAGCGCCATCGCTCCCGCCGCGCCTTGCAGCAACTGGCGGCGGTGCAGGCGGGCTTGCGCGGCGGCCATTGATCGACGCGAGAACCAGTCGTCGTTGCGAGCCATCGGTGCTCTGCTCCCTGTGTATCCGAGCGAATCCACGTCGGTAGGAGTAGGCGCAGCGCCGCGCCAGCCTGAGCGTCCGGAATGGTGCTTTCGGCGGAAGCTCGGGAGCGGCAACCGGGCCGTTGTCCAGAGCAACATCCGCACACTGCATGCGTGACAGCGTGAAAAACGTCGCGGCATGACATCAACATTCCGAGAACCAGGCAACCTGATCCTAACATCGCCTACACGCGTGTCAAGCCATGTTGGCGACCGGTCAACCAGTTCGGTGAAACCGGCGTAGCCGCGCCAATCACGGGTGCGCTATGCTGCATGGATTCTGGACTGGCTGCGACATCGGGCACGACGTGCCTTGCCGCGCGCAACGATGCAGCGAACCGTCCATGCAGGACAGCGCCCGGGGCGATGATGACCCGGACGGCGCGCACGGGGAAGGAGGCCCGCACTCCTGACGACTGCCGCGAAGGCACCTGCCGGATCGTGGAAGATCCGGCCACGCAATGCATGCGGAGGTACCCATGAGTCGATTTTTTCGTTTGTTCGCTGTACTGTCCCTGGTGGTGCTCTCTGGACTGAGCGTCTTCACCGGCCAGGCTGCCGCGCAGGATGATGAGATTCGCATCATC
>JALYWD010000171.1 GCA_030852885.1 Chloroflexota bacterium
GCGAACTCGCTCGAGGCCTGAGACGCATAACGCGGGAGGCGGCTTCCGCACCTGCTGAGCAAGCCAGGCGATACACCGCGCTCCTTCAGAATGCCCAGCAGATCTCTCAACACATCGGGCGAGGCGCCCTGATTATTGCTCCACTGACATTGGAGGAATTGCGCCTGGCTAATACCTACTATGACATGCACACCCTGGGACGCGGCGAGGCGGCCTGCCTGGCACTGGCACATCGCTACCAATCCGGCGTGGTTTTCGTGTCGTCAGACATCCCTGCATGCCGGGTAGCAGCCGAGCTAGGCGTGCCGTACACCACGCTGAACGACATCGCCCTCTCCTGGGTGATGCAGGAACACCCTACGGCCGCGGAACTGAACGCGCTCATCAATGGAATGCGCGCGGCGAAGTTTGGTTTGAAGCAGGCGTTCGTTGATGAGCTGCACGCGCTCGTCCAGTCGTAGCAGCGGAATTGCCAGATCGCTCTATTGGTGAGCGTAGGTTTGGGACAAGACCAGAACAAGCTCATCGGCGGGATTGCGTCCGTCGGGCTCAAGGGGTGACGGAAGCGGACACCGGGGCCATGGCGTGCCCGAGGAGGATGGAAACGACCGTCTGGTCGCCATTGGGGGTGAAGATCGCGAACCCGAGGTGGCCCGCAACCCCGGCCTCCGCCAGCCCGGTGATCAGCTCCTCGCCGCGCATCGCCCCACCGAGGTTGCCGCAGGCGATGCTCTCCATCGCTTCGGCGCTCGCGTAAATCATGAGTGCGTGCTCGCTGGCCAGCAGGTCATCGAGCGTGCCGTCGATCGTCGTTTCACTCAGCATGACCTGGTACGCGGTGTCCGGGTTGACCGTCGTCGGGGTCGCCACCGGCGCGTTGGCGAGATCGGCGGGGGCGCCAACACCATTTAATGGAAAGCTGACGGGGCCGAGCGCCTCACACGATCCCTCGTGGATGCGGGCAGGGTGCCCCTGGTTGCCATGAGCCAGCGACGGCCCGCCGCTTGCCCCGAGAAGGGTGGCGCCAGCCACCAGGGTCACCGCCAGGGCGCGGCCAACACAACGCCAGACGCCAGGTACTCGCAACAGATGCATGATGGTCCCTTTCTTCCACGATGATCGTGAACGTCGCCGGTACGACAAGAGCAACGAACTGCGGCCAGCACAGCAGCAACATGGCGTGTCAGAGCGCCACGCCACCCCGGCGCATCAGAACAGGAGGGGCAAGCTGGTCAGGCCCCGTATGGAGCCCGCCGCGCTCACCTCCCAGGTGATGGTGTCCGCGGGCGCCCCGAGGCGCAGATGCGGATAGCGCCGGAACAGCGTCTCCAGCGCGATCCGCCCTTCCAGCCGCGCCAGTGGCGCTCCGAGACAGGCGTGGATCCCTTTGCCGAAGGCGATGTGCCGGTTGGCATCCTCGCGCGTGATGTCAAAACGCCCGGGATCGGCAAACCGCGCCGGGTCGTGATTGGCGGCGGCCAGGCCCACCAGGAGTTGTTCGCCCCTGGCGATGGCCTGCCCACTGAGGGTCACGTCCTCCCGCGCGTAGCGGACCGTCGTCATTTCAACTGGACCGACGTAGCGCAGGATTTCCTCGACGGCGTTCGGAATACGCCCGGCATCGGCGCGTATGCGCGCGGCTTGCCCGGGATGGGAGAGCAACGCGAAGACCCCATTCGCGATCAGGTTCAGGGTGGTGACGTGTCCAGCCGTGTAGAGGACCAGGACCATGGCCACCACCTCATCCTCCGTTAGAGGGCCATCCTCCCCCTCGGCCCGCAGCAGTTGCGAGATCAGCTCCTCGTCCGGGTTGGCCCGTTTATGCATGAGCAGGGTGCGCAGATACGCGGTGAGTTCCCGGACGCCCTCGAGCACGTAGGCGCTGTTCTCTGGAGTGGCGGGTGTGAGCAGGCGCCCCGCCCAGAGTTCGGCCTGCGCGCGATCCTCGGGCGGAATCCCAAGCATGTCGCTAATCACCGTGACCGGCATCGGGTAGGAAAACTGGGCGATCAGTTCCAGCGCGCGGTTCGGTGCGACCTCGCCCCGCTCAGCGGCGGCGGCCTCCGCCGTATCCAGCAAGTCGTCGGTGATCTGCTGCACGCGTGGGCGCAAGCGCTCGATCACGCCCGCCGTAAACGACGGCTGCACCAGGGCGCGCAACCGGGCGTGTTCTGGCGGATCGACCGTGAGGATGTTGCGCATGAACGGCTTGAATTCGGGGGGTGGCTCGGGCAGGTGGGCGCGTTGCTCCGGGGTCATGGCCGCGGCGACATCGACGGTGAGCGCCCGGTCGAGCAGCGCCCGCGTTCCGGCTTCGTACCCGGTCGTCAGCCAGAGGGGCTGATCCATGGGCGTTCCCGCGCCAGCGCCATTCACACCGCTGGCGATCCGGACATGGCTCACCGGACACCGGGCGCGCATGGTGTCGTAGTGCTCCCACACCTGTGCCAGGAACGCTGGATCAGCAAAATCGATCTGTGCGGCGCCGGGTAGCTGGCTGGTTTCCGCTGCGGTCATCTCGGTGCTTCCTTCTGTCATGGCGGTCCACAGAGACCGTCGATCGTGCGCCAGGCGAACCCCTGGTGGCTTTACGCGGCGGGTAGGCCCTCGATTGAGGTACGGGAGGAATCGTCTGGGGTCTGGCTGCCCGCTGCGTCTGTCTCCAGGGTTCCCGTCAGCGGGATCTCTTCCACGAAGAGGAGGAGCACCAGGCCGATCAGCATCATCGGGATCAGGAGCAGGAAGACCGGGACCAGCGCGTCGTTGTAGGCGCTGGCGATGGGCAGGCGGAGTGCGTCGGGCAAGCTCCGCAACACCTGTGGCGTCAGCGAGGCCACGTCAACCGGCGTCGTCGCGCCGTCCGGAAACCGCTCGGCCAGCAGGCTGACCAGCCGGGTGGTGAAGAAGCTGCCAACCACGGCCGCGCCCAGTGATGCGCCGATCTCCCGGAAGAAATTGGTCGCCGCGGTGGCGGTGCCGACCTCACGTGCGGGAAACGCGGACTGGACGACCAGCACCAGATTCTGGACCCCGAGGCCAATCCCGACGCCGAAGATGAACAGGAACAGGCTGATCATCCAGATCGAGGTAGTGACGTTCAACGTCGACAGCAACAGGAGGCCAATGGTCGCGATGGCCGGGCAGGCGAGCAGGATCCCCTTGTACTGCCCCGTCTTGCTGATGAGATTTCCGGCGGTGACGGTGGAGACCATGGCCCCCATCACCATCGGGACCATCAGCAGCCCGGCCACCGTGGCGTTGTAACCATGGACCATCTGCAGGTAGGTGGGGAAATAGGCGACGGCGCCGAACATCGCGACGGCGAGCGTCATGGCGACAATCGTGGCCAGGTTGAAACTCCGGTTGCGAAACAGGTGCAGGGGAATAATCGGCTCAGCCACCCGCTGCTCGATCATCACGAACGCGACCGCTGCCAGGAGCGCGAGTGCGCCCAGCCCCAGGATGGGTGGGGAAGCCCACGCGTACGTATTGCCGCCAAGGGAGGTGAACAAGATGAGTGCCGTCACGGCAATGGCCATCGTCACGAAGCCCCACACGTCGAGCCGTGGCCGCTGGGATGGGCGCGTGTGCGGGAGAAACCGCCATGCGGCGAGGAGCGCCAGCAACCCCAGCGGCACGTTGAACCAGAAGGCCCAGCGCCAGCCAATCCCCTCCGTGAACCACCCACCCAGGAGCGGCCCGGCCACCGAGGACAGGGCGAAGACCGCGCCGATCATGCCCATATACCGGGCGCGCTCACGCAGTGGGACGACATCGGCCACGATCGCCTGGGAAAGGATCATCAGCCCGCCGCCACCCAATCCCTGCACGGCGCGGGCGGCGATCAACCAGGGCATCGAGCCGGCGAGCCCGCCCAGGACTGAGCCGGCCAGAAACAGCGCCAGGGCGCCCATGAAGAGGTATTTACGGCCGATCAAGTCACCAAGCTTGCCGTAGACCGGCATCATGATCGTCGCCGCCAGCACGTAGGCCGTGGTGACCCACAGCATCTGCTCGACGCCGCTCAGTTCTCCAACGATGGTGGGCAGCGCGGTGCTGAAGATCAGTTGGTCAAGGCTGGAAAGCAGCATCGCCACCAGTAGGCCGGCGAAGATGACGAGGATGCGCCGCGTCTCCTCTACTGAGGGGTCGACGCGCGTGGGAGCGGTCTGCATGCTGGAGTCCTTGGTGATGGGGGGAGGCCTGGCCGGAACCTGGTCAGTGCGCGGGCGGCATTAGCGACGGGTGAATCGCCGCCGCCGCGCCCACCATGCGACCGCTGGCAATCGCCGCCGCGAGGCTCTTGTCGAGCTGGGCGGCGTCGCCGGCGGCGTAGACGCCCGGAACCGTCGTGCGCCCCATCATGTCCACCCGCACGGTTGGGCCCTGCGGGGTGTCGTCGATGGCGCACCCGAGCTGGGCGGCAAGCGGGCTGGTCTGGCGCGTGGGGACGGCGATGAAGAGGGCGTCGAGCGCAAGCACATGGCCGTCGTCGAGGCGAACCCCGGTCGGCCCTTCGTCACCATTGATGACGGCGGAAACTCCCCGGTCCTCGACAACGACCCCGCGCGCTGCCAACGCGGCGCGCTCGCTCGCGGCCAGGTCAACCGTGCCATTGGTGAGAAAGGTCGTTGGTCCCCAGTCCGGAATGAGCTTTGCCAGGTGCAGCGCGGATTCCCCGAACGCGAGGACCCCAAGTTGCTGCTCGGCGACTTCATAGCCGTGGCAGTAGGGGCAGTGGAAGACCCATTTCCCCCAGCCCTGGCGGAGGCCCGGGAGGTCCGGGAGCATATCCGCAACCCCGGTTGCCAGCACCAGCCGCGCGGCATGCTGGGTTGAGCCGTCCTCCAGCGTGACCGTGAAGCCAGCGTCATCGGGCGTGGCCGCAACGGCGACGCCATCGATGAACGAGGTTGTCGGGTAGGCGGCCACCTCGGCCCGTGCATCACGGATGATCGCCTCGGGGGCGCGGCCATCCTGGCCCAGCAGATTGTGCGCGGTGGGCACGAAGCGGTTGCGGCGTTGGCCCGCGTCGATGACCAGCACGCGTTTGCGCGACCTCGCCAGGCCGAGGGCGGCGGAGAGCCCGGCATAGCTGCCGCCGACGACAATCACGTCGAATTGATCGGGTGGCATGGTGATATCTCCTGCAACAGGCATAGTGAACCCTCCTCATGACGAGGCACGACACGACGACGAAAACTGATGAAGCTTGTAGAGCTGGAAAGGGGCGAGCTAACCGGCCGGCATCTCGGTCCGCCGGTGTTCCCCGTTGCGTGCGGTATGACGGTGCTGGAGATCACCCACCAGATCGGCGAGGGTGACCTCGTCAAGGCGGCGCAGGAGCAAGGCCTCCGCCGCGGCGTAAGCCCCGTCCAGCGCATCACCGATTGCCGCCTCGATCAGGCAGCCATGCGAAGATGGCTGGGCATCCGGGACGAGATCTCCACGCTCCCCGAGCACGGCATACACCTCACGCAGCGAGACCGTGGCCGGCGGACGCGCCATGGTCCAGCCACCACCGTGCCCCTTCGTGGAGGCCACGATCCCGGCCTCGCGTAACCCAGCCAACGACCGGCGGACCACCACCGGGTGGGTGTGGCAATGTGCGGCCAGCACCTCGGACGTAGTCGGCTGCTCCCCTGCCTCCGCCAGGTGAGCGAGGATATGCAATGCGACGGAAAATCTGCTGCCTCTCATAATGTAACTACGATAGTTACAGTTAGAA
>JALYWD010000184.1 GCA_030852885.1 Chloroflexota bacterium
CCCCCAGCCTTCACCTTTGTGGCATCAGACCTGGAACAGTTCCGGCCCGCCACTTGCCAAGCCGCCGTCGGCCAGAGTGTTCCTTTGTTCCTGCACGTCGCCGGGGTCGTTCACGCCGTTCTTCTGAGTGAACCGCCTCTCACAATCGCCCTCTCATCACCGGCAGACGGTTTCCCCCTTTTCAAGGCGCCAGGCAAGGGCACGCCTCCACGAACGTTGGCGTCCCGTTGACGCCGCTTTCCCGCCAATGCTATGATCGGCTGTCCTTTCGCCCCGGCGTGGGACCTCATTTCCGTGCCTGCGGCGGCCAAGGCCGATTCTGGCACCTGGCGTCGCGTGTCATCATATACACGCATCATTGATTGAGTGTTTGCCGTGAGCCGCATATGAGCAGGCTCTACGGGCAACAAGAGGAGCAATTCCGCGTGGTCAAGCTTCGCCTCCGGCGGATGGGCGCCAAGAAGCGTCCCAGCTATCGCATTGTTGCGGCGGACAGCCGTTCCCCGCGTGATGGTGACTTTATCGAGGTGGTCGGGTTCTACGATCCCCTGACTGAGCCTTCCACGATCCGGGTGGATATCGAGCGCGCTCGCCACTGGCTCTCTGTCGGGGCGCAGCCGACCGATACCGTACGCTCGATTCTGAATCGCGCCGGCGTCTTTGGCGAGGCAGAAGTGGCTGTTGCGGCGGCCGAGTAGCCGTACCGCTCAGCTACATTCAGACGACGCGGAGATCGAGAGGCGGCCCTGACCGGTCGCCTCTCAGCGCATTTGCTCGCCGCGCAGCCACACGAGGAGCAATCCGCATGGACAACGTCAATGTCGATGTCAGTGACGAAGTGGTGGCCGACGAGTACGAGGATATGTTGCCGGCCGAGGAAGAATTCTCGGCTGCGTATCCCGTCGATTCGGACGCCGCGGAGCGCCTGCGCGGCCTGATTGTCTATCTGGCCACTAACCTGGTCGATGATCCCGGCACCGTCGAAGTGGAAGCCCGGCAACGCGGCGGCAGTGTCTTTGTCAGCCTGCGCGTGCCAGAGGAAGAACTCGGCAAGGTCATTGGCCGGGGCGGGCGTATCGCCCGCGCCATGCGCACGGCACTGATGATCTCGGGGTCCCGGAGTAACGTACGTGCCTCCCTCGACATCGAAGACTGAGCCCTCCGGGCGCCCTCAGCAGCCCCGCCTGCAACCGCCGCCGGCCCCGCCCGAAGGAACAGGGCCGGTCGTGCCGGTTCCCGAGATTGCGGCCAGCGGCCCGAACGATGCGCCGCAGCAACGTCAGCGATCCCGGCGGCCAGCCGCGCGCCGTGCGCCGCGCATCCCGCGCACGCCTCCTCGCCTCGCGGATACGGCCGGGCCTGATCCAGCCACGCCGCTCGCGCGGGCGCGCCTGGTGGTGGGAACTATCCTCGCGCCACATGGGTTGAACGGCGAATTCAAGCTGCGGCTGCAAACGAACGATCCCGAACACCTGCTAACGCTGAAGCGGCTCCACCTGGGGGATGAGCCTGCGCCGCGCACCGTCCTGAGCGCCCGCATGCACCAGGGCAACGCGCTCATGCGCCTACAGGGCATCTCCTCCCCGGAAACGGTCGAGCGCCTGCGCGGTTCCACGCTCTCCATCCGCGCCTCAGATGCGCGTCCACTCGCCCCGAATGAGTACTTCCTGTTCCAGATCATCGGGCTGGAGGTCTTCACCGAAGCCGGCGAGCGCCTCGGCAAGGTCACGGACCTGATGGAGACTGGCGCCAACGACGTCCTGGTGGTTACCCCCGACGAGGGCCCGGACATCCTGCTGCCCAGCCACCCGGACGTGGTCGTGAGCCTGGACCCGGCGGATGGCAAGGTGATCGTGCGGCCCCTGAGCTACTACGGGGAGTAGGAAATCCGCAGGCCGGAAACTGTGGTGATCGTGCAGGCTTTAAGCGTATAATCGTCATTGACAGAAGCGCACAGCGACTGTTGCGAGTATTGTGGAGCAATCTCGTGAGAGGGCAGGGTACTGCGGAGCAGTCCCTGCCCTCTCCTTTTATGGGCGGACGACGAGGCCCAATTCTCCGTGGTGGCCGCCGACTCGGCAAAGCTTGCGCTCGACGACACTCCACTGCACGCGATTGGGCTTTTCCGGCGTTCCGAGCACATGCCTCCCAATCGGGGTAATCACAAGGTCAGCGAGTTGCATTGCCGCCAGATTGGGCCGCTTGTCACGTAGGTCCATGCTGATTATTCGCTCATCTATGACCTGTGCGGATGTGTGACGGGTACCTCCAGTCCGAATGGCCTCCCATCGCTGCATCAATTTGTGATCGAGGCCGCCTCCGCGCTTCTCAGCGCAAATGGCCCCGTCGTCAGAGACACCGGTAAGCACTTGGCAGAAGAGATCGACAAGCACATCCAGGCTGTAATTGTAGGGATCCTCGGCCTGTGTTCCGTACGTGGAGACCAGTTCGAGCTTATTGATCACGCATCCGATCACTTGGTAGTTCCACGATGCAAGGAGTCCATGCAAGTCATCGTAGAAGTGCTTTCGTGTCGCCGCGTTAGACAAGAATGCATAGTCGCCATCACCGCTGTTTAGATCAACGGTGTGAAGAATGACATCTGTTGTTCCGAAGTACCTGAGCTTGAATCGTTGCAAATCTGGCTCAATGACTTCGCGCGCATAAGCCCGATCTACGATCACCCCACCCGGAACGAACAGGGGATATGGCCCGGTGAGGTGCCGCGGTTTGAGGCTGTGATGACCGGACTCATCCAGGAACATGACCTTCATGGAGACATCGCTCCGGCTGCTGACAGGGTGCTGCAGCTATGGAGGGAATGACAGCACGCTCTCAGGCCGTGCAGGAAATCCCAGCGTGATCACAACCGCTTCGTGGCTACTCCCCGCCCAGCCGCGCCAGCAGCCGTAGCACCAGGTCCGCGGAACGGCGTCCCACCTCGGCGGCCGGGAGAACTTCGCCCTGATCCACCAGGTCGGAGACCTTGTGGAACTCGTTGTTGGAGACATCCTTCACGGTCATGAACGGCACGCCGTGGCGCACGCAGACATGCGCGATGGCGGCAGCCTCCATGTCCTCGCACAGGGTGCCGTGCCGGGCAACGAGTTCGTCGATGCGGCCATGGTGCTGGGTCCAGATATCGGCGGAGCCAACCCGGCCCACGTGGACCTGGGGCGCACGCTCCACGAAGCCGTCCGGCAGGTTCAGCCCCTTCGGCCAGGGATCAGGCTGCCAGCCTTCGGCGGCGGCAATCGTCTCTTCCATCAGGGCCGGGTCACAGACGAGCTCGGTGAGCGCCACCTCTTCGCCCTGGAACTGGTACTCCAGGCCGGGGAAGTACGTCTCGCCACTCGCCAGGATGTGCATGGCCCCGTGGTTCACCGCGCCACTGCCGATCACCACGTCACCCGGCAGGATATCGCGCCGGTGCGCCCCCACGCAGCCAAAGTTGATGACGGCGCGCGGCGCGTACGTCGCGATCAGGTGCTCCGTGCCCGCCGCCGCATTCACCATGCCGATACCGCAGCGCAACGCAACCACCGGTACGTCGCCGGCCAACTCGAAGCGATCCAGCCATGGCCCGTGCCGTTCCTCACGCACGGGTGTGGTGTGATTCAGCAGGTGCTGCAGCTCGGAGGCCATTGCCACCACCACGCCAATGGGCGCGGCGTCACGTTCAGTCATGCCGGCGGTTCTCCAAAGTCCTTACCCTAGCGGAGCAGCGAGAGCGCGATACTGGCGCCCAGGATGATCAATACAATCAGGGAGAGCAGCGCGTAGCGGCGGTCGCCCAGCCGCAGGAACCCGAGCGCCACCGCGATAACGGTCATAACCGGCGTGGCCATGAACCAGAAGATCGCCAGGTCGATAACCCCCGAGGCCTTGCCTGAAAGCACCGAGCCAGGAATGTCCGTCAACGGGTCCGCCACACGGCCGATAGGCTCGCCGGTGGCGATCGCCATCAGCACCCCTACGACCAGCAACGCCGCCCCAATGCGGAAGCCCCAGACGAAGATGCTGCGCGAAAGGTCGTAGAGCGGCGCCAGGAGATCGGTGCGCCGCATCAACTCCGCTGTTTCCTGGTCGATTGTCGCCTGATCGCTCATGACTGCCCCGGAACCTTGATACCGACCGCTCGTAGCAGCAGCGAAACTCCCAGATACAGCAGAATCACCGCGAAAATGACCGCCAGGCGTTGCGCGCGGACGCGCCGCGTCAGCCGGGAGCCGATCTGCCCACCCAGGAAGACCCCGATGATGGCCGGCACGACCAGCGTGGGATCGATCTTGCCACGCGAGTAGTAGACGAAGGCGGTCGCGACCGAGGTGATGCCGACCATGAAGGAGGATGTGCCAACGGCGGCCTTGACCGGCACGCGCATCAGCAGGCTCATGGTGGGCACCATCACCACACCGCCCCCAACGCCGAGCATGCCGGAAATGACGCCCGCTCCCGCCCCGACGCCCATGCCCGCCGCCGGGCGGATGGGGATGTAGCCCACGTCCCGGCCAATGGCCGGATCCCGAAAGGCCGCGCCAAGATCAAGGGCATCGGTCGCGCCGGCAATCGGGGCGCTCACCGCGCGCTCCCGCCGGACCACCATGGAGACCGCGGAGTAGATCAGCACGGCCCCGAAGACGCCGTAGATCACGCTTGGTTCGGCGCCCACGCTGTAGAGCGCGCCCGCGATGGCCCCGAGCGCCATCGAGACCTGGAGCAGCATGGCTAACCGGAGGTTGGTGAAGCGGCTCTTGAGGTGATTCGTGGAGCCGACCACGGAGTTGGTGACCACCACAATGGCGCTGGCGCCGACGGCCAGTTTGGGATCGATGCCGAAGAAGAGCGTGAGAATTGGCACCAGAAAGACACCGCCCCCCAGCCCCAACATGGATCCCAGGATGGCCGCCACCGCGGCCACCGTGCCGATTTCCACTGCGTAGACGATATCCACCCCGCGCCTCCCCACAGGGCTTATAGCACACCTCTCACCGGAATTGACGGGGCTTTTGCGCGGGTGCCACACTCCGCGTGCGGCCGATGTGCCGCGCATGACAAGTGCGTTCAAGCGGTGGAAGGTCCAAACCTCTGGAGAAGCCGGTGCAAGTCCGGCGCTGTCCCGCAACTGTGACGCCACGTGTGGCGAAGCCAGACCGCCAGCCCACCGTGTCCAACGCCCTTCGCAAGAAAGGGAAGGACACCCATGCCCATGTTCCGGGATTTTCGTGCCAATCTGTGCACGCTGCTGCTGGTCGCCGTCGTCATCCTCGGCCTGCTACCCGGCGCCGTCACGGCGCGACAGGCCACGCCCGCCGCATCACCCGCTGCCCAGCCGGCGGACCCGCTGGCGGCAGCCACCGCCTGGCTCCTGGCGCAACAGGACGCCTCCGGCGGCTTCCCCGGATACTCCGGCGAAGTTGACCCTGGCGTAACCACCGATGCTGTGATGGCGTTGGCAGCCGCCGCCGATACCGACCCCAGCGTCGATGCGGCGATAGACAAGGCCGTGGCGTACCTGGCGGACAACGGCGACGCCTACGCCCAGACCGGGGCCGGGCAGGCAGCCAAGCTGGCGCTCGCGGCGGTCGCGGGAGGGCGCGACCCACGCTCGTTCGTGGGCGTCGATCTCTTCGCTGAGATGCAGAATCCCCCGATGACCTCGGTCGAGAACCCGATCTCCGGCATCTGGGGCGACAGTCTCTACGCGCACGCGCTGGTGATCCTGGCCTTCTCCGCCATGGGGGAGTTGCCGCCAGACTCGGCGCTGGAACCCCTGCGCGCTACCCAGGGCACGGATGGCGGCTGGGCCTTCGACGGCGGCACCGAGGCTGGCGCGGCGGACTCCAACACGACCTCGATGGTTATCCAGGCGTTGGTCGCGGCCGGGTATGGGGATTCCGACCTGATTCCTCCGGCCATCGCGTTCCTGGAGACACTCCGCGCCGCGGACGGCAGCGGCTACGCCTACGGCCCTGGCGATCCCCTGACCGCCGAAAGCAACTCCACCGCGCTGGTGGCGCAGGCGCTGATCGCGACAAATGAAGACGCCAGCGGCGCCCTGGCAGCCCTCGCCGCCTACCAGTTGCCTGACGGCTCATTGCGCTACATGCCGGCCGATACGGACACGAATCTCCTGTCCACCGTCCAGGCGATCCCGGCGCTGGCAGGGAAGGCGCTGCCGGTAGTCACTGGCTGCCCGGTCGGCGGGCAAGCCAGCGCAGACTGCGTGCTGCTCGCCGCGTAAGCAATGCCCGCGTTTCGCGAGTTCCTCCGCATCTGGCTCCTGATCTCGCTGGCCACGCTGCTGGCGAGATTGCTCCTCAACCCTGCCCCAGCGCAGGCGGAGGACACGTGGAATCACGCCGGGCTGATCGTAAGAGATGGCGAGGGCCGGATCACGTACGCGTGGGCGCCATTCCCGGAGGATGAGATCGACGGCATCGCGCTCCTGAAGCGGAGCGGCATCCCGGTAGTCACGGTCGGGTTTGGCGGGCTCGGCGAGGGCGTGTGCGCCATCGCGGGTGAGGGCTGCTCCATTGGCGAGTGCCGGCGCACCGTCTGCCAGGCATCCGGCGCCAACGCCCCCTACTGGCAACTCTTCCGGCAGGACCCGGCCGACCCGGCAACCTGGCACTGGCTGGCGCTTGGCGGCAGCGCCACCCGCGTGCACGACGGCGATGTCCTCGGCTGGAGCTGGACCGGTGATGCCCCGCACCTGCCCGCCATCACCCCGGAACAACTGGCGCGATTGGCCGGCGCGGGAGACGGCACAGGGACCGTTGCCAGCTTCCGCACTTACCTCCCGGAAGGGGTTGGCCCAGCGGCAACCGCCACGCCGCCCACTGCGCAGGAGGTGGCCGCAGCAGGGGCGATGCTTTGCGCCATCGGCATGGCCGGGCTTGCGCTCTACCGGCGGGCGGCACGAGCCCGCGCCCGAGCTCTGCAGCATCCCTGGGAGGATGCGGAGCCGGAACCATCCCGCTCGCTCGATCCACGCGCCTGGCTGCTCTGGGCTGCCGCCGCCGTCATCCCGCCGCTCCTGGGGCGCAATCCCTGGCCCATCGCCGCGACGCTGCTGGCAATCATCAGCGTGTGGGCGGTCTGGAGCCAGGGCGCTGCTGGCCGCCGCTGGCGGCCGCTCCTGCGCCTCGCCTTTGTGTTTGGCCTGGTCAGTGTCGTCTTCAACGTGCTGACCGTGCGGGCCGGAGACATCGTGATCGGCCATCTCCCCGATTCCTGGCCGATCATCGGGGGTGTGCTCACCTTGAACGCCCTCGTCTACGGCCTGCTGGGAGCGTTGGCCATCTTCACGTTAGTGGCCGTGAGCGCCACACTCGGCGTTGTCCTGGACTGGACGCTGGCCATCCGCTTGCTGCCAGACCGCATGGCGCCCCTGGCGGTCGCGGGCTCCGTCGCCTGGGCCTACCTGCCGCAAACCACGCTCGCCCTCGGCGAAATCCGGGATGCCCAGGCGGCGCGCGGCTTCCGCCCCCGTGGCGCCCGCGACGTCCTGCCGCTCCTGATGCCGCTGCTGGGTGGGGGCCTGGAGCGCGCCATGATGACCGCCGAGGCGCTGGAGGCCCGGGCCTTCGGCGCGCCTCTTGCGGGTGAGGCACAAACTGGCACGTGGCGGCTGTTCACGCTGCTGATCGGCCTCACCGCCACCGCCACGGGCGCCTATGTCCTGATCCTCGGGTTGCTCCCGGCCGGCGCGGCACTCCTGGCCGCTGGCGCGCTGCTCGTGATCGCCAGCGTGGCTCGCCGCTCTACACCTCAGGATGGCCGGCGCACACGCTACCGGGAGCCTGTCTGGGAGCATGCTGAGTGGGCTGTTGCGGTCGCCTCCCTGGTTGTCCTGGTTGCCCAGGTCGTGTTGCTGGCGCGTGATCCCGGCGCGTTTCGCTACGAACCCTATCCGCACATCGACGTGCCAGCCGTCCACCTGCCCCTGCTGGCGCTGCTCGCGCTTTTGCTGACACCCGCCGCGGTGCGGCCATGACGCGCTGTTCATCCCTGCGCGCGTCCGCAAACGTGGGGGCCACGGCCCGGCATCCCCTCTCGCGTGTCGTCCGGAGATTGCCGAAGACGCTTGGTGCGAAAGAACTGCATCCGGCTCGAGTGCGTGGAGTAGCCCTCACCCCCTGCCCCTCTCCCGGCGCGCGGCCGGCAGGGGGAGGCATTGAGGGGACCGGCTGGGCTGGCGGCCACAAACCCTCACCCCAACCCCTCTCCCGGTGCGCGGGAGAGGGGCTTCGCACTCCAGGTGTGCGGGCCAGATGCGGCGTGGAGACGCCAGATGCTGCGAGTGGGCTGCCGGTCGGCTCCCCTCTCCCGCGCACCGGGAGAGCACCCGTGTTGCGTGTCAAGCGGCGACCGTCGCCGGGACCGGGCTCAGGACAGGTGGTGGGGACCACCGC
>JALYWD010000189.1 GCA_030852885.1 Chloroflexota bacterium
TCCAGCCAGGCTGTCCGCTCCAGGGTGTTCTGGTGGGCGTCGGCCTGTTGGGCCAGCGCCAGGAAGTGCGCGGCATGCCGGCGCCGGATCTCCTGGGCTTCACCGCTCTCCTCCAGGCACGCCACACCAAACTCGCGCACCGTCTCGAGCATGGTGTACTGCGAATCGCCATGCACCCCGTTGACGCGGCGGACCAGGCTGTTGGCGACGAGGGCGCGCAACTCATGCAGCACATCCAGTGAGGCGTCGCCGCAGATCTCCTGCACGGCGGTGAGGGAGCAGCCACCGTTGCAGACAGCGGCCCGGCGGAACAGCAGTTGCGAGGGGTCGCTCAGCAGCCCGTAACTCCAGGCAATGGTGTCCCGCAGGCTGCGTTGGCGCGAGGGAGTGCCGATCGGGCCTGTGCCTGGCAGGGCCAGGCGCTGGTCGAGCTGGGCAAGCAGGGCAGATGGCGAGAGGACGGAAGTCCAGGCCGCCGCCAGTTCGATCGCCAGGGGCAAGCCATCCAGCCGTTGGCAAATATTCATGATGGTGGCGGCGTTGTCGGCGGTCAACGTGAATTCAGGGTCCAGCGCCTGAGCCCGATCAGCAAAGAGTTGGCTCGCCTCCAGGTGCAGCGGGTCTGGAGCGGACCCGCGCGACTCCACTGGAGGCAGCGCGAAGGGCCGGATGTCCACCACGTGCTCGCCCACGATGTCCAGCACGACGCGGCTGGTGACGAGCAGGCGCAACTGGGGGCAGGCATCCAGCAACTCGGCCAGGAACTCCGCGGCCGGTAACACCTGCTCGAAGTTGTCCAGGACCAGGAGCGCTTCGTTGTCACGCAGGGCAAATGTGAGGCTGTCCAGGACGGGCCGGCCATCGGTGCGCACGTTGAGCGCGCCGGCGATGGTGGGCAGGACGAGTGCGGGATGGTGGACATCCGCCAGGTCCACGAATTGGGCGGGGAGATCGCTGGTGGCCACAGCCTGGATCGCCACGCGGGTCTTGCCGACACCACCGGGGCCAGTCAGCGTCACCAGCCGGACATCGCCGCGAGCCAGCAATGCCTGCACCTGGCCAATCTCACGCGCACGCCCCACGAAGGACGTCCGCGGCGCTGGCAGTGCGCCAGCCTCGCCACGATGGGGCGGCCCTGGAAAGGGGAGCAGGGTGCCGCCCGCGCT
This sequence comes from Chloroflexota bacterium, assembly GCA_030852885.1. Lineage (GTDB taxonomy): Bacteria > Chloroflexota > Chloroflexia > Thermomicrobiales > UBA6265 > JACCXM01. The sequence continues at coordinate 1,167 of JALYWD010000189.1, forward strand.
CCTGGGGGACTCAGCGACCGGGCTGTCGGACATTGTCTGGCATCTCGCTGCTGGCAGAAGCAACGCTCATGACGCTGGGTAGCCTGCCCGCCCGGAGCGACATCGACCACTGCATTCGTTGCTCACTCCTGGCCACGCCCATGCGTCAGGAAGGTGTTGCCAGCCTGTGCCGCACGGGTCATTGCAGAACACACGGAAGCCTGATGAGTATTGACAGTTTACCCATTATCGGCAAGCCGTGAGTGTGATGTCGATGATCGGAGCTACACGCGGGGAGCCGGCTTTCGCCGTATCGAAGGCGCGGACGCATGCCATGTCCGCGATCACAAGAGCAACGACATCGCCGCCGCGTTGACCTGATGTGTTGCGCATTTCCCGGAGAGATGGAACGCATCCTGCTACTGTTCATCTGGATTGTTAATCTCCCGCACTGTCGTGGAGAGCCTGGTGACTGACCCGTCAACCGAAGCCGCAACGCAAGATCGCTCAGCACGCCTGCTCGCTGGGCAAAACCGGGTCTTGCGTCTCCTGGCCGAAGGCAAGCCCCTGACGGACATCCTCGCGGCGCTCTGCCATGCGCTGGAAGAGGTCATGCCGGGGTCGGCGTGCTCCATCCTGCTCCTCGATGCGCCGAATGGCCAGTTGCGCCATGTTGCCGCCCCCAGCCTCCCCGAGAGCTTTGCCACCGCAATTGACGGGGTGCGCATTGGCCCATTGGTGGGTTCATGCGGCACCGCTGCCTACCTTCAACAACCTGTGATCGCCTGCGATATCGCGACTGACCCTCGCTGGGCTGACTGGCAGCAGTTGGCCACAGCGCACAGCTTCCGGGCCTGCTGGTCGGTCCCGGTCTTCAACCGGGAAGCTGGCGAGGTGCTCGGCACGTTCGCGGTCTACTACCAGGAGCCCCGTGCGCCTGCCGAGGATGATCTGGACCTGGTCGAGCGGGTAAGTGACCTCGCCGGGGTCGCTATCCTGCATGATCGCGAGCGAGCGGCGCTACTCCAGGCCAAGGAAGCGGCGGAGGCCGCCAATCAGGCCAAGAGCGGCTTCCTGGCCATGGCCAATCACGAACTACGGACGCCCCTCCAGGCAATTCTGGGGTATGCCGAGTTCCTGCTCGATGACACGCGCGCCATCCTGAACGAGGAGCAGCGCGAGGATCTCGGCTACATCCAACAGGGCGGGCGCCGGATGCTCAACATCATCAACGACCTGCTCGACCTGGCCCGCATTGAAGCGAACGGCTTGACGTTGCGGCGTGATTCTATCGACCTGGTCCAGGTGGTGGAGCAGGTCCGCCAGGATGTGCAGCCCCAGGCCGCGCAGCGCGGCCTCGATCTCCAGGTCCGCCTGCCAGAGCGCCTGCCGCCACTGCACGGGGACGGGGAACGGCTTCGGCAGATTCTGCTCAACCTGGCGGGTAACGCCGTGAAATTCACCGATGCCGGCCTGGTCGAGATCGCCGTTGCGGTGGACGGCGACTGGATCGTCGTTCGCGTGCGAGATACCGGCTATGGCATTGCGCCCGAGGCCCTGGCCCGCATCTTCGATGCGTACCACCAGGCTGAGGAGGGCCGCCAGCGCCGTCACGGCGCCGGGTTGGGCCTGGCCATTGCCCAGCGGCTGGCCACGCTCATGGATGGCCAGATCACCGTGGAAAGCACGCCAGGCGTGGGGTCCATCTTCACCCTCCAGGTTCCTGTGACCCTGCCGCCCGCGTAAGCCAGACGTTTCCTACGCGAGAACCGCCCCGTTCGCGGCGTTGGTCACCAGCCGCCGGTAGCGCCCCAGCCAACCACGCCGCTCTGCCATGACTGGCGGCGCCCATGCCGCGCGGCGGGTCGCCAGCTCAGCTTCGGACCATTCCACCTCCACTTGCCGCGCCGCGAGGTCGATCGTGACCAGGTCGCCATCCTGCAGAAAGGCGATTGGCCCACCCTCGGCGGCTTCCGGCGAGACATGGCCAATGGAGAGGCCGCGGGTGCCGCCACTGAAGCGGCCGTCCGTGATGAGGGCAGTGCTGGCGTTCAACTCCGGGATGCCCTTGACCATGCTCGTCAGCGAGAGCATTTCGCGCATCCCCGGCCCGCCGCGCGGCCCTTCGTAGCGCACCACGATCACCGAGCCGGGCGCCACGCGCCGGTTGACGACGGCGTTCGTGGCATCCTCCTCGCTGTCGAAGACCCGGACCGGCCCGCGAAAGTGCATCTGATGTTGCTCGACCGCGCCGACCTTGACCACGGCGCCCTCCGGGGCCAGGTTGCCGAAGAGCACGCAGAGCGCCCCACGCGGCGAGTGCGGCTGGGTGATCGGGCGCAGGCAGGCGGGGTTGCGGTTCTCCGCGTTGGCAATGACCTCGCCCAGGGGCGTGCCGGACACCGTCTGCGCATCGAGGTGCAGGGCGCCCGGTTGCTGTGCCAGTTCGTGCAGGAGGGCGGAGACGCCGCCAGCCTCGTCCACATCCTGGATGTGCCACTGCCGCTGGCCGTCCCAGGCCGGAGAAACCTTCGCCAGGTGCGGCACGCGGTCCGAGACCTCGTTGAAGCGGGTGAGCGGATACGCGAGGCCCGCTTCACGCGCCAGGGCCAGCACGTGGAGGACGGTATTGGTGGAGCCGCCCATGGCCACATCGAGCGCCATGGCATTGTCGATCGCTTCGGGGGTGACGATGTCGCGGAAGGTGATGCCCCGCCGCCAGAGCTCCAGGATCTGGGCCGCGGCCTGGCGCGCCAGCTCGTGCCGCCGGGGCGACACAGCCGGGATCGTGCCATTGCCTGGCAGCGCGATGCCCAGTGCTTCGCAGAGACAGTTCATGGAGTTGGCGGTGAACATCCCGGAGCAACTGCCACAGGTGGGGCAACTGAGCTGCTCGATCTGCAGCAGTCGCGCGTCATCGATCTCGCCGGCGGCCCGCTTGCCCACCGCCTCGAAGATGGTGACCAGGTCGGC
>JALYWD010000230.1 GCA_030852885.1 Chloroflexota bacterium
GCCGCCGCTTGCTGCTGCTCAGGCGTCGGCAGGGTCATCAGGATCGCGACGCCCATCCCGATAATGGTCCCGATGAACCCCAGCCTGACGCCCCATGTCAGCGCGGGATGCGCGAGGTGCCGCCGGAAGAAGAGCGCCGCCACGATCATCGTGAGGAGCCAGATGACCATGATTGTCGCGCCCATGACGCGAAAGACCGTCGCATCGAACTCCGTGGTGTTGTTGAAGTGACTGGTCGTGCCACGCGCCGCCTGCAGCGCAATGAGGGCCATTTCCAGCCCCAGGCCGAGCAAAACTGCCCAACTCACCACGCGCACGAAAACCGGTCGATCAGCGATGGCCGGGAGCAGGATCCACAGCGTCGCGGCGTAGATCAGGATGGAGGCGGCGAACTTGGCAGGCTTCATCCAGGCCGGCGCATTCGTGATGACGCGTGGATCGACTGCCAGGCCAGCGAGGGCGATGAGCAGGGTGACAATCATGGCCCCGCCCAGCACCACCAGGGGCCGCCGGTAAGGCTCCAGCAACAATCGGGGGACGTACGCTCGTGGGAGGGTCAGCATCAGCGATACCTCTTGCTTCAAGACGACGACAAGCACTACCTAACAGGTGTTCACCACTGAGAGACTAACAGGTGTTAGTATTCATGTCAATGGAGACCACGAAGCAGCCGATAGTCAAGAAGCCGAATTCAGGGGCACGCCGGGCGCGCAATGCGCACGGCTCCGGGCAACACCTGCGCCAGGAGCTCATGGACGCGGCAGACCGCCTGCTGGCCGCGGGAGCAACGCCCGAAAGCCTCTCGCTGCGCGCCGTTGCCCGTGAGGCCGGGGTGGCGGCGCCCTCCGTCTACCTGCAGTTCGAGAACAAGGACGCGTTGATTGACGCGGTGGTCGCGAAGCGGTTCCAGCAGCTCGCCGGCCTCGTCACCGCGAGCCTGGCCGGTGAAACCGATCCCTACACGCGGCTCTTGCGTGGGTGCGAGGCGTACATTGCTTTCGCGCAGGAACACCCAAGCGCCTACCGCATGATCTTCGAGATCAACATTCCAGTCCGGGACCCTGATGCCCTCACCGGCCGGGACGTGTTCCAGATTCTGGTGAATGCCGTTCAGGCCTGCTTGCCGGCGAATCGTGCTTCACCAGAGCAGGCATTTGCCACCGCCACCGATATCTGGGTGGCGATGCACGGCATGGTCTCGCTCCGTCGCCATCTTCCGGCATTCCCCTGGCCAGACACGACCGAGCAGCTCAATCGCATCTTTTCCGCGTTGTTTCCTCACCTCGAGACGTCGCGGTGAGGTGTCTCGCACGCACGCCAGTCACACAATTCCACGACGATGTCCGATTCGGGTACCGAGTGCGTTTCACGAACCCGTGCGATAGGGGTAGAATAGCGAACCGTGCCGGCAGCACAGTCGTAGCCGGTTTTTCTATGTGGCCGAGGGATCTTGGCGGGAGCGGGACGCTCTTATGGAGCAGCCAATCTGGCTGACGTTCATCGTGGCGTTCATTTTCATGAACGTCCTACTCGTGGGCATGGCCTACATGACGTGGTACGAGCGCAAGGTGCTCGCCGCCATGCAGGACCGTGTGGGCCCCAACCGAACTGGTTGGAAGGGCTTGCTACAGCCGCTCGCCGATGGCGTGAAGCTGCTGGGCAAGGAAGACTTGATTCCGGCGCATGCAGACAAGGTTGTCTTCTATTTCGCGCCGCTCATCGTCTTCGTGGTGGCGATCACGCGCGTGGCGGTCATCCCCTTCGGCAGCATCCAGATCAACCTGTTTGGTCAACCGATCAACCTGTGGATCACCGACCTGAACGTCGGCGCCCTCTTTCTCCTGGCGTTTGGTTCGCTGGGGGTCTACGGCATCATCCTCGGCGGATATGCGTCGGCAAACCGCTATTCGCTGCTGGGTGGCCTGCGGTCAGCGGCCCAGGTGATTTCCTACGAGATCATCCTCGGCCTCTCGCTGATTGGCGTCTTCATGATCTCCTCCTCGCTCAGCATTCGCACGATCATGGAAGATCAGATGCGGAACCTGAACTTCGCGGTTGGTGGTTTCGAGTTCGCCCTCCCCAACTGGTACATCCTTTCCCAGCCATTGGCGTTCGTCATCTTCTTCATCGCGGCAGTGGCGGAAACCAACCGGGCCCCGTTCGACCTCCCCGAGGCGGAGACCGAGCTGGTGTCCGGCTTCCACACTGAGTACTCCGCCTTCCGCTTCTCCTTCTACTTCCTCGGCGAGTACATCAACATGATTGTGGTCTCCATGTTCGCGGCCACGATGTTCCTGGGCGGCATCGACGGCCCGCTGGTTGATCGCTACTGGGGCATGGGTATTCTCTGGCTGCTGATCAAGGTGGTCATCTTCCTCTTCTTTTACATCTGGCTACGCGGCACACTGCCCCGCTTCCGCTATGACCAGTTGATGGGCATCGCCTGGAAGGTTCTGCTGCCACTGGTGCTGGTGAACATCCTGATTACCGCGTTCATCCGGCTCATCGGCAACGGCCAGTTGAGCTTCTAGGCCGCGAGGGAACACTGCAGCATGCCCTGGAACGTCATTTTCTTCTACGCGCTGGCGGCGATATCGATCCTGGCAGCCGCCGGTATCGTCATCGCCAGGAACCCGGTCCACTCGGCCATCTTCCTGGTGCTGACCCTCTTCAACACCGCCGGCATCTTTGTCCTGCTTGGCGCTGAGTTCCTGGCCGCCGTGCAGGTCATTGTGTACGCCGGCGCCGCGTTGGTGCTGATGCTCTTCCTCCTGATGCTGGTTGACCCGCAGGACCTGCCGGAGCGCAGCGCCGGCCTCCCCGTGCAACGGGTCGTGGGTCCGCTGCTGGGCGTCATCCTCTTCCTGGAGGTCGCAGCCGCCATTGCCAACCGGGGCATGGTGGGGGCTTCGGGCAATGCCGATCCGGCAACCATCGCGCTCGTGGGCGGCTCAACCCAGGCCGTCGGCAACCTGCTCTTCACCCAGTACCTCCTCCCCTTCGAGATCATTTCACTGGTGCTCCTGATTGGCGTCGTGGGGGCCATCGTGCTGGCGCTACCAGAGCGCCTGGGTGAGCGCCTCGGCACCATTTCCCTCGGTCACCCGCGCGGCACCGATATGGCCCTGCCAGAAGGGCCGGACGCGGCCGCGCCCATAACCGCCGCCGACCGCCAGGCCACCCGCGAACTGGACATGACGCGCGAAGTCATCCTGGTCAAGGATCCGGATCTCTACACGACGGTCCGGCCGAAGACGCCAGGACAACGCAACTCGACCCGAACCACCCGCAGCTAGGCACGAGCGAACAGGGAGAACGACGGCAACATGGCCGAACTAACCACCAACCACTTTCTGTTCCTGAGTGCAGCGCTCTTCGTCATCGGGCTGATGGGCGTCCTGGTCCGGCGGAACCTGCTCATCATGTTCATGTGCGTCGAACTGATGATGAACTCGGTCAACCTGAGCCTGATCACGTTCGCTCGCGAGACGAACACGATGTTCGGCGAAGGGTTTGCCCTGTTCACGATTGCGGTGGCTGCTGCCGAGGCTGCCGTCGGCCTGGCCATCATCCTGGCCCTGAGCCGGCGTTCGCGCTCCGTTGACGCGAACGAATTCCACGCCTTGCGCGACTAGGTCCGCGCTCTCAATCAGACCACGAGGGGCTGCCAATCGCGGCAGCCCCTCACGTTTTTCCTGGTCGTGAATCCGAAAATCAGCCTCGAGCGTTTCAGCTTGTACTGCGGGTCAGGCTCGACGCTCTGGCGATGATATGCGTATAGTGTTTGCGCCCCACAGTGCCCGCGGGCGCGTGATATCGCGTCCAGAAGTACCGGCATGTTCCGAGACCCCGTCAGGGAGAATTTTCATGTCCACGCGCCGTGACGCGGCTCGTCTCCTGTCCACTTCCGTCCTGCCACGCCGCCGGCTCCTTGGCATCGCGGCCGGCGCCGCCAGCGTGCTTCTCAAATCCGGGTTGCCCCACACGGCCTCCGCGCAGGACGCAACGGAAAACGGCAGCCCGCCGATCGTGCCGCAAGACTCCAGTGCGCTCACGGATACTTCCATTCAGGCCGTTTCCGTGACCTCGCCGGGCGCCGGCTCACGCTACTTCGCCGACACGGGGCATAACCTGGCTGAACCGTTTCGTTCTCGCTGGGAGCAGGCAGGGGGTGAGGCGGTCCTGGGCCCGCCGCTTTCCGAGGAGCGCTATGCCAGTGGCGCTGGCGGCGTCTTGCAGTCATTCCGCAACATGGTCCTGCTGTTCGATCCCTCGCAGCCGCCCCCGTTCGATGTACGGGGTGACGTACTCGGCAAATCCACCTGGGTCGAACTCAGCCCTGCTTCCGCGCGGCAACCGGTCGCAGGCTGCCCAACGCCAGCTTGCCAGTTCTTCCCGGAGACCGGCCACACGCTGCAGGAACCCTTCGCGTCGTTCTGGACCTCATTGGGGGGCGCGGCGATCTTCGGCCCGCCCGTCTCGGAGGCATTCCCCGACCCAGACAATGCCGGCCAACTGGCGCAAGTGTTCGAGAACGCGGTCCTGCAGAGCGACAACGGCGTAGTGAGCCTGCGACCGATGGGAGAGGCGCTGGCCGAGCAGCAGGGCCTCCAGTCCGACCCTGCCTTTCAACCGGCGCCACCCACCGGCGGTTCGAGTTTTCTCGTGCAAGCATCGGATGGCCTGCGGTTGCGCGGCGCGCCGAGCTCCGACGCGTCCATGGTGGCGCTCCTCCCGAACAACACTGAGTTCATTGCCTCTGCCGATGCCACTGCTGACTGGGCGCCCGGCTACGCGAATGGCCTCTCCGGTTGGGTGTCTGCCGGCTATCTCTCGGTGCGCGCCAGCCTGCCCCAGTTGCAGGTAGCAGACTGGACCCTGGACATCTGGCAGGGCGCCACATTGGAGGAAACCAACGTCCGGAGTGAACCCTCCACCGCCAGCAAGATTCTCCAGACGCTTGACTACGGAACATCGGTCTCGGTGTCGCAATGGCTCAAGGGTGAGGAAGTGTTCGAAGGCGCGGACATGTGGGCCAAGGTCGGCGACGGCCGCTTCGTCTACTCACGGAACGTCGGCCGCAATGCCCCGATTCTGCCAACGCCGCTCCCCGCGGACGCCCCAACCTGGGGTCAGTGGCTGGATATCAACCTCACTCAGCAACTGATGACCGTGTACGACGGGACCAATCCCCTCCGCACGATTGTCGTGACCACCGGCATGGCTGGCTGGGAAACGCCTCCCGGGTACTTCACCATCCTCAGCCGCGTCGCCAACGAAACGATGACCTCCGGGGCCATTGGCGCCGAGAGCTTCTACCGGCTGGACGATGTGCTCTTTACGCAGTACTTCACGGACTTCGGACATGCCTTGCACTTTGCCTGGTGGCGCACGAAGGAAACGATCGGCCGTCCCGGCAGCCACGGCTGCATCAACATGTTGCTGGACGACTCCCGATACCTCTGGGACTGGGCGACCATCGGCACGCCCGTCTTGATCCACTACTAGTGCCCGTGTGAGCCAGCCGGGTACGCCCTCGTATCGCACCTGGCTGGCGTTGGCCGTCTACTGCACGGGCTCCTTTACCACCATGCTCAATCTGGGCTTTCTCAGCCCGCTGCTGCGCCCCATTGGCGCAACCTTCGGCACGCCTGATGCTGTGACGGGCCAACTGGCCACGATAAGCGCCCTGGTCACGTTTGCCGCCGCGCTCATTGCAACACCCTGGATGGATCGCTGGAGCCGCGCGACCTGGTACCGTCTGCTGGGGCTGTTGTTGCTCGTCGGTACGCTGCTGTCCGCGGCGGCGCCAACCTTTGGCGTGCTCGTCATCGCTCGCATCGTGGCCGCATTGGGAGCGTCCGTTATCACCGCCAATGCGATGACCGGTGCCCGGGAGCTCTTCCCCGATGCTGTCTGGCGCAATCGCGCCATTGGCATCCTGGTGTCCGCGACCACGGTCGGCTTCGTC
>JALYWD010000246.1 GCA_030852885.1 Chloroflexota bacterium
GCGAACCCCCGTCGCCCAATCAGGGACGGTGCATGGTGAGCCTGCCGGGCGCGATGCGCCAGGGCTTTCTCGATGGCATGTGATGAACGGTCCATGGTGTGTCTCCTGTGGCGTCTGAGGTAAACGAGATCGTGATCAGCGCGGCTTGGGTTTCGGGATGACCACCACGGTTCCGGTCATGCCGGGATGGATCGTGCACTCGTAGGAATAGACGCCGGGGTTCTCGAAGGTAACGCTGTAGCTGCTGGCAAAGGGGACCCCGGCGCCGATAGCGGAGTCCAGGTACGCCTGGTTGAGCAGGATGCCCGATGTCCTGGCCCCATCAACGTAGGGCTCGCCCGATGGCGCTGAGGGCTGGCTGGCCGCCGTCAGCCGGTTCACCTCCATACCGGGGCAGGTGTTCCAGATATCGGGTGGGAAGCTTCCGGCCTCGGGCAGCGTCGTGCCGCCGTCGTTGTCCAGGCAGCCCGGTTGGAACGGGCTCAGGTCCTGCGGCAGGGTGTCCGGCGAGCTGGCGAAGCCGCTGACGGTATGGGGGACCACGCCAGGGCCGTTGTTCGTCCAGGTCACGGTGTCACCGGCGATGACCACCATATCTGACGGGGCAAACTCGTTGATCGAAAGCCAGGATTTGGCATCTGGCGCTTGCTGCCCGTCAGTGGTGTACGCCTCTGCGCCCAACTCCGCGCCCGCGGGCATGGCCCGGCCACCGCTGCCGGCGGAGACCTGCCAGATCTTGGTGCCGTCCGGGTTGGAAACTTCCGCCGGATAGTCGATCCGATCATGACCTGCCAGCCACGCCAGGTCCGCCTCATACTGACGCGCGGCGGCGGCTTCCAGTTCAGCGGCGGACTGCACCGGCTGGTCGGATGGCACCACGTCAATGCGGCCGAGCATGGTCGGGCCGTCTACGTCGCTCATGATGTAGTAGGGGCCTGGCCGGACAGCGGGATCAAGGGTGGTGATCCATGACGTATTCCCCTCGCCGCCAGACGGCGGCGCGTTGACGAGCACCGGAGAGGCAAGCCCGAAGCTGATATCGTCGGTGACATCCACGCTGACGCACGTGTGCTGGCCAGCGCGCCCGCACGGTGTGCCCGCCTGGAACCCGAAGTAGGTGCGCTCCCAGCCGCCTGGATTTGTCAAATCAGGCTGCACGAACCCGCCGGAGAAGCCCTGGTAAAACTCCATCGGCGTCATCCCCAGGGCCAGCAGGTGGACGGTATGGAACGCCTGCTGGTTTGGCGCCAGGGTGAACTCGATGGAGTCTCCGGGGTGAACCTGGAGGGCGTCAGGGTAGAAGGCGTTGAAGCTCCAGTTCTCGCCCTCGGGACTGATGTTGTTGACCTGGATGTGCCAGGTCTGCGCTCCGGGTACAGGTGTCGCGTGCTGCGCACTGGCGGGCTGCAGGTGCTGCGCCGCCGGCGCAAGCATGAGTATCCCGAGTGCAAACGCCGCAGCGGCGCGCTGAAAGAATCGACTTCGCATGGCACCGCTCCTCGTAGGTTCGCCGTTGCGCTGAAGAGCGCCTCGTGTCCGCGGACGATTGTGACGTGTAGTGTGCGGGAAGCATAGGGGAAGCGCATCTATCGAAAGTGATATTTCGTAGTGCGTGAATCACTGCCCCGACGGCGCCGCCCCGTACGCGATGGCCGCGCGTGCCGCCCACCCACAGGTGGCATCTCGCGCGAAGTCGAGAGATGCCACGCGTGAGTGGGAGTGACATCGGACCGTGCTGAAAGGGAAAAGAGGTCCTGCGACGTCGCCGAACGCACCACGCGCGGGCAGACACGCGCCGCCATAACCGGAGCCGGTCATCTACCGGCGTGTGACGCCCGCTGGAGTTGGACCACCACGCCAGTCTCAGAGGTTTCCACCGTCCGCACGTCGGCCTCGGGAACGATAGCGGTGTAGACCTTGCCCATCAGGGACGCTTTGACCGCGCAGACCAGTTCGCCCTTCTCGCGCCAGCAACGGGATACCGTCCAGGTGGAGCGAGTCAGGAACGCGCCGCCAGACAGGCGCTGGACGTGGCCGGCCGGGAGGAGCCGCAAGACTTCGCGATCGGCGGGGAGATTGACCTCACACATGTGGCCTCGGGGTCGCCCTGGCCACCACCCAGCGTCGCGCGCCGCAGGTCACCAGGACACTGGCGGGAAGAGCCCGGATGATGAGCGTGTCCAATGCGACATCATACTTCTATCACAAAATGTCCGCCACGCCGTTCGGCGTGCCCTCCCGGCACGGCTTACACCCGGGGTGGCGGTGGTTTCACCGGTTGCCAGGCGACGGCGCCTTGCCGCTGGATACGGCGGCGGAAGAGCTTGCCATGCTGGGAGGCGATCAGCCAATCACGTCGCGTGCCGCCGAAGGTCACGCTGGAGACAGCACCCGGCTCGGGTGCGTTGATGGTTTCGCGGGTGCGGCCAGACTGCGTGACCAGCGTGATGCCGCTGGAGTTCGGGATGTAGAGATCACCGGTGGTGTCGATGGCGATGGCCGCCGCCCGCTGGGTGGGGTCGGCTTCGTCCGGGAGCACACGGTAGAAGGGCTGCCCATGCCGCGGCTCACCCTCCGGCGTGATCTGGAACGACCACCCCCAGACGCCCGTCTGGTCCAGCACCGCCAGGAACACCTGGTCGGGTGAGAGCGCGAGCGTGGCTGGCTCACGTAGCCCGTCCTCCCGGTAGTCCCGGCGCGAGCCATCAGGGCTCACGACGGAAACGATCCCCTGCGCCGGGTCCGTGCAGAGAATGAGGCCGGAGGCGGTCAGGGTCAGCGCGTGGGCCGCGATACCGTCCGCCACGGTGCGCTGGCCGCCGTCTGCCCCGTAGGCGACGATGCGCTGCCGGTCGGGATGGCTGGCGTAGAGGCGGTCATCGGGTCCCATGGCGATGGCCGCGATCCGATCAGTCCCTTCGGCAATCGTCTCGCTGGCGCCTTCTTCATTCAGGCGGATGATGCGCCCGATCGCGGGATCGGCGATCCACAGGCGGCCCTCGCGGTCGGCGGCGGCCAGGACGTCATCGTGCGGCGCATCGCTGGCATCGTCCCGCTCCCAGAGCAGTTCCCAGTTTTCGTGCGGGATGAGCAGTGCCTCGAAGATCGGGCCGGTGGCAGCGGCGGTGATCGGCTCCGGGTAGTCGCGCCAGAGCCAGCACAGCGCTTCCGGCATGGTCTCCGTAGCGTGGATGAAGTCGTGAATCCCCGGGCCGACCACGAACTGTGCGTCATAGTGAGAGAAGGCGAGCGCTTCCGCCATCTGCGCGTTCCCTTGCGGCCAGTTGCCCCACAGGCGGTCGTTGTCGCCGGTCGTTTCCTGCTGGAAGATGCGGATGGGGCGCGGCTCGGTCTTGCGGACCCAGATCGGCAGGGAGTGCGCGCCCAGCATATCGACGAAAGTGCAAATGCTGATGTACATGCGCCGGAAGTGGTGCGGCGGGTGCCAGGCGGCAATGAAGGAGCCGATGGCGCCGCTGCTGAGCCCAACAATGCCACGGTCATTCGGGTCCGTTGAGAGTGGATAGTCCTGCGCCACCTCCGGCAGCAACTCTTCGGTCAGGAAGCGCGCGAAGGTGCGGGTGAGCGCGTCGTACTCCACGTGCCGGTTCATGCGCGCCTGCTGCGTTTCGGGGTCTGCAACCGGATGCCAGCCGGGATCGACAAAGATGCCGATCAGGGGCGGGATGTCACCAGCGGCAATCGCCTGGTCCAGGATCTCGACGGCCCGCATCTGCGCTGCGTAGACCCAAACGCCATCAAGAAAGACCATGCATGGCGCGGGCTGCGTGGGGTCGTACTGGGCGGGCACATACACCTGGTAGGCGTGCGTCACGCCGGGATAGATCGCCCCGGGCGCCAGCGTGTGCGTCGTCAGCGTGCCGTGCGGCACAGCGCTGGCAGAGGGAAGGTGCTGCGTTTCAGTCATGGTGAGCGGTCGTACTCCTGCAAAGCGGCGGCGATGCGCCATCGTAACGCGGTGTCAGCGCACGCGCTCCAGCCGGGCCAGCACGGGCAGGTGGTCTGAGCCGGCGTTCTTGCCCAGCCAGGAGCCGGTGGCCCGGAAGTGCCGCGTGTGCCAGACGTAGTCCACCCGCAGAATCGGCGGCAGGGGCATCTTGCCCAGGGGGGTATTGCGCGAGGCCGGGTGGGCCAGGCGCGTCGGGAGGGTCAGCCCGAGGCCCGCGCCGCTGGCGGCGTAGGCGTCGATCAGCCCGGCGGCGGAGAGCTGGCGGTAGGCTGCCTGCCAGGAGATGCGGTTGAAGTCCGTCAGCAGCACCACCGGATCGCCGGTGCTGACGGCAGCGATGATCTGCCGGATCTGGGCGTTGCTCAGGGCATCCATGTGCAGCCGGTTGCGGCCAAAGCGGGGAGGAGGTGGGTGCGCCACCAGCACGGTGAGGTCACCCTCTGGCGTTTCCACCCGGCCCTGGAGGTCTGGCCGGCCCGGGTGGTGGTCCAGTTGGGTGGTCTCCGCCAGCGGATAGCGAGAGAGAATCCCCTTGCCGGGGATGCCGGCCGGGTGCAGCACCTGGTGGGGATACTCTGTCGCCAGGTCCCGCGCGATCGCCGTGGCCTGGCCGGGCGCCAGCTCCTGGATGCCCACGACATCGGCCGCGCTGGCGCGCAACATCTCCACGAGTTGCGCCGGGTCGGCCAGCCCATCACCAACGTTGTAGGTCATGACAGTAAGCATGCGGGCTACTCGCGCCGAACGTGATCCTGACGTAAGCGGATGCTACTGTGCTTCTCTGGCGTCCGGAAAGGGAGAGCGCTTTGCTACCATCGCGTGATGTGCCGCGCCTCGCCCTGGCGTCCCCACAGAGCGGCCCAGGGTTTCGCGCAGGCTGGCGCACGTGAGCAAGCTGAACAAGGCGGTGCCGTGAGCGATATCCCGGGTACTCAAGTCGTCACTCCCAGGTCGCATCCCCGGTACTGGGTGCCGGTCATCGAGGGCGTGGTCGCCCTGGCGCTGGGCATTTACGTCGTGCTCTTTCCGGCCGATGCGCCGGTGATCGTGCGCAGCATCATTGCGGCGGCGCTGCTGGTGCTGAGCTTCGTCCAGATCTTCGAGGGGTTCCGCTTCTGGAACCGGCCTGTCTCGCCCTGGGCCACGCTCGGCGGTGGCGTCGGTGTTACGGCGGCGGTCTTTACCCTGCTGGCCGACTGGGCGCCCGGGTTCACCCCGGCAGGCGCGCGGCAGATGCTGGCCCTCGGCCTGGCCGCCTTCGGCATCATCGGCCTGGTCTCCCTCATCTTCACCCTGCGCTCCACCGGCTTCAAGATCGCTTCGCTGATCATCGATGTCCTGGCCATTGTCCTGGGCGTCTTCCTCTACCTGGCGGAGGAACAGAACGTTGAGCGCATCAAGTATCTGGGGCTGGTGGCCATGCTCGGCGGCGCGGTGCTGCTGATCTACGGCTACTTCCTCTGGAGCCGGGGGCGGCGCGCTGCCGTGCCGCCGCCACCGCCGGCGGCAACATCTGCGACCACGGACCTGGGTGAGTGAGCACAGTCACGGTGAAGCCGGCTGCCGGGGCAGCGAGCATGCGCCCCAGCATCCGGGTGCGGCTGCGCCGCTTCGGCCAGCAGTTGCTGCCCGCCATCCGGGCCATCAACCTGACCGGACTGGCGGCGCAGGTCTCCTACAGCATGATCTTCGCCATGCCGTCGATCCTGCTGATCGTGGCGTTGCTCGGGACCACTATCGACGCCAGTACGGGCTACTCCATTTCGGACGAGGTGCGCCTCTTCATCCTGGATGGTCTCCCGGAGAGCGTGCAGCCAACGGTGGACAGCCTGGTGAATGACGCCATGCTGCGGGCGCGTGAGGGGCCATCGCTCACCAGTGCCGTGGTGGCCGTGCTGGTCACCCTGCTGGTGGCCGGGAATGGCCTGGGCGAACTGGCGGGCGCGTTCGACCGGGCGGCGGGGATCGTGGACCACCGGCCGTTCATCCTGCAGCGGCTCATCTTCACCGCGTCCGCCGTGGGCATCGGGATCGTGCTGCTGCTCGCGTTCGCGCTCTACATCTGGGGCGGAGACCTGGTGGAGCTGGCCACCGAGCGGTTTCACCTCAGCTCCGAGTTTTCGCAGGGGTGGGACGCGCTGCAAGGGCCCGTGATCCTGCTGCTGGGATTTGCGGCGGCTACGTTCCTCTATATGACCAGCAGTGACCGCTATCACATCACCGAAGCGGCTCCCGGCGGGCTGGTGGCCACCGTGATCTGGTTGCTTCTGGTCAAGGGGTTTCAGGTGTACCTGCACTTTGCCAATC
>JALYWD010000248.1 GCA_030852885.1 Chloroflexota bacterium
GCGTAATCCGCATCGCGCATGACCCATATCTCGGCTGGCGGGCGGAACTCGGGCACGGCCGTAAATCCGGAATTTTCGTTTTGAATGGTGGCTTCGATGCCATGGCGGAGCAGGGCGTCGCGAACCAACACAGCTTCGCTGACGACGTTTGTGCTGAAAACCTTCTGCATAGGACTTGTCTCAAGTCAGTATGTCGATGCGCTTCATCAGATCGGCCGCCCGAAAAACAGTACGTAGCCGTCCGGGTCCTTGATCTCGAAACCGCGAAGGTGGTCTTCTGTGTTCCGTAGCGGCTCCGAAAACTCCACTCCGCGGGAGTTGAACTCGGCGGCCAATGCGTCCGGGTCCGGCACGTAAAGGTAGGCATCCCAGCGTGCCCACTCGTGCCGAAAATGATTTGGAAGAGGATCTACACCCACGCTCTTCAGCATGATCATGGCGCCGCCGCGCTGAACGATGCCGAAGAAGGGGTTTTCCTGAGGTTGCTGGAACGTGACTTCAAAATCGAGCCGATCACGGTAGAAGGCAAGTGCAGCCGCAACGTCCTTTGCAATCAGCAAGGGAGAAGCGCTTGAAATGGTGGCTTTCGGCACGTGCTACTCCGTGTCTCTGGCTGGCGGGAGGTTTCGCGGCAGAACAACAAGCTGATATGCCGCTGGCGCGGATACGGGTGTTGCAGCCTGGGTCTTCCATTCAACGAAGTTCTCCCTGAACCAGGGCTCTCTGGCAACGCGAAGCATCATCATCAGGGAATTTGGACCAAGCTCCCCTTCCGGCTGCCCCCGTACCGTCGGCTCCACGAACTGGAGTCTGCATTGCGTCGCGCGACACATGATAGACACCCTGACATTGGCTATGAACGGATGGCTTCCGAAAGATGTGCGTAGCTGTTCTTCCATGTTTCCGCTCCACTGATCAATGGGCGAGCCAAGAAATTCCTCCTGCGATGCAATTTCAGCCTGGCGCGCTGCGTCCGTAGGGAAGAGATACAGCTCGGCAAACTTTGGCATTGGCTCGGCGCCGAAAATGCCGGTCTTCAGGGTCTTCACATAACTGGCAGCCAAGTCGGCAGGGCTGTCTGGCGCCATCGAGACGTGTGGTTCCGGGTCGGGAGATGACGGTGTGACGGACTCACCCAAGGGCGGCACTTGCGGTGTTTCTATCGCTGAGGGTCCTGAGCTATTTGCAGCCCTGAGGAGAGGTGTGGCCGCTTGCGATGCAGAGCTATTTGCAGCGTCGGAGCTTGACTGCTGGACGTCCGGGAAAGGGAAGAGGGCACTCGCCAGCATCACGACAAGGACGGTGAGGGAAATCCAGAGTGCCGATTTCAACAGCAGGTCCCCAGCTTTCCGGACATCACTCACGAAAGTGAGACCAGCTGCCCGAATCGAGGTTCACGGCCGGACGGCAAGTATTTCCGCGAGATCACTGGCCTCCTTGCCAAAAGCTGTTCCTGCGTGGCAACTGTCTCTCCCCAAAGGTGCCCGGTCCGCGCAGTGTCGCGCGGGTTTGGGAAAGCTGCGCTTCATATATGCCTTCAGGAAGTGCGCAGGCACATCTACCGGGAATCGAGAACCGGACGGCGTTCCCGTTGACCTGGAGCGGAACAGTAATGGGATCTCCTGGCGCACCTTCCGAGCCCTGTATCACTGCGAAATGACCGGTTGCGCCCTGAAGCACGAAGATCTCCAGCCCGACGAAGTCCCCGGATCGTTCGCTCGCTGCCAGCGAGCTGTAGATCCCGGTGGGCAGGTTCGCTGGACCCGCGGCGCCAGCAGCAAATGACAGGCCAAGGATGCCGGCAATGACAGAGAAACTGGAAAGGACCGTTGCGTGGCGCATGCGCCCTCCTTGGGGAAAGTCCTGAATCGTATCCTCCCGGCGTTCAGTTGTTTACGCAACGGCGCGCTTGCGTCAAACACGTCCAAGCGAGCCGCCGGACTCTGCCCTGGCAGTGAGTCGTGCGCCCGGCGGCCAAATTACGCTGGACCACGTCAGTGCGTCAGTGCGTCAGCGCGCGCGCGTGCATCACCTTCGCACGCCTGCAGGCGTTGGCCGTATCATGACCGGCAAAATACCAACTCGAACAGGGAGTTCAAAATGATGCGCCGATGCTTCGTACGCCTGATGGTGGCGCTCATGGGAGCAGTTCTGGGTGGCGCCAGTCTCGCCGCAGACATCACCGTCACCGGTACACCACCCACCAACGATGCCTCCGTGGCTCTTTCCCCGGATGGACTCACCCTGGCAGTGATGGGTCGTCACGAAGGCCGCAAGCATATATGGCTGAAGCCTGTGGGATCCGGCGCGGCGCGGCCATTGCCTGGCACGGTCGATGCGTCCTTTCCCTTCTGGTCGCCCGATGGCCGCAAGCTCGGATTCTTCGCCTCCGATGAAATGAGGCAGATTGATATTGAATCGGGGAGGGTGACGACCATCCTGCCGCGGATCACCTATGCTTCCGGTGCAAGCTGGGGGAAGGATGGTGTCATCCTTTACTCCACGGCTGGCCAATACATCATCTGGCAAATGCCCGACACTGGCGGCCCGCCCACACCGGCCGCCGTGCTGGATGGGCCCGACCAGTTCTCTCTTTCCCGTCCCCATTTTCTGCCTGATGGAATCAATTTCCTGTTCTACGCACAGGGGCGTGAGGGCGAACGCGGGATTTATCAGGGCATCCTCGGTACCAATCTCAAACGGCGGCTGATCGACTCCGAGTCCGCTGGTGTCTTTGCGAATGGCAAGCTGTACTACACCCAGAACGGTGTGTTGCACGCCCGTTCG
>JALYWD010000260.1 GCA_030852885.1 Chloroflexota bacterium
CCGGCCCCGCCGCGCACCAACACATCGGCAAGGTGGTCCAGGGGTGTTGGCTCGTTGTTGATGATCGCCAGCTTTGCGCCAGAAGCGACAGCGATCTCCGGCAGCCGTGCCGCTGGCTGCACGATCAGCGAGCTCCCGACCACCAGCATCAGGTCTGTGTCCCGCGCGGCCTGCACCGCGGCCAGCAGCGCGTCCTGCGGGAGCGCTTCACCGAAGAGGATGGTGGCGCCGCGCAGGCGGCCGCCGCAGACCTCGCAGGCAGGCAGCGGCTCCTCCTCCAGGCGGCGCTGGATCTCCTCGGCAGGCCACGTCGTGCCGCAGTCGATACAGCGCACACGGTGCGCGGTCCCGTGCAGCTCGATCACCCGCTCCGGAGCAATCCCCGACTTCTGGTGCAGGCCGTCGATATTCTGCGTAATCACGGCGCCGAGCAGACCGGCATCCTGCAGGCGCGCCAGGGCCACGTGCCCGGCGTTGGGCACCGTGTCTCGCAGCGCTGGATAGCGCTCCTGGCGTTCCCGCCAGTAGGCGGCGCGCGTTTCCGGGTTCTCGCGAAAATCCCCGATCGTCGGCGGCGTGTTCTTCTCCCACACGCCGCCAGGCCCACGGTAGTCCGGGATCCCTGACTCCGTGCTGATGCCCGCGCCGGTGAAGGCCACGATATTCCGGGCCGGCCGCGCCAGCGCAATGAGGGCCTCAAAGTCGTACAAGCATGCTCCAATCAGGGATTGCGGAGAGTCGCGGATCATGGGCGGAGTGTTGCCGGAATGTCACCGTCCGTCTTGTGTCCGTACAGCCGCGATGGTACGATGCTGGAACTGGATTGCTCCAGAACCCCCGCCAGTATTCAGAGATCGCTCGCCCGTGACCGCGCCGGGAAGTGCTGACCCAGCTTTGTGTCTGCGCCATGGTGGCACACATCGCCGTGCATGAGGCCGCGCCATGATCGTTACCCAGCCCACGCTGCTTTGCCTGACGTCCTTCTGGAGCAACCTCACGGGCCGCGCCAGCGCGCGAGCGGCTCAGGTGAGCGCTGCGCCCATGCCAGCCACACCACCGTCGGCAGCAATCGAGCGCGCCGCATCTATCCGGGAAGAGCGGCTCAGGCACGCCGCCCAGCGCGCAACGCCGCGGCCAGAGCCGCCCGTCGCGCGGCAGGAATCGTCGGCTCCGCCAGATCCTCCAGTCGCGGAGCGCCCGGCAGCGACCGCGCCCGCAAATGAAGCTGCTGTCTCCGGAACCGGGCCGCTGACCGCGAACGAGCGACGGGCCCGGGCCGCGGCATTGCGTGCGCTCGCCTTCGGCCGCGCGCGACGCTTCGATGCGGCCCAGGCCGCCTTCCAGGACGCCGCCACGCTCGATCCGGTGCTTGATCTGACGCGGGTTCCCACCTTCTGGTCACTGGAGCGGGCTGCCCACGAAGCAGCCATCGCCGCCTACGTCGCGACCGGCCGCACTGGCGATGCCGCTGTCCTGCGGGCCAAGGTGCAGAGTGTCTACCGTCCCAAGCCGCTGCGCACGCGCAGTGTGCCGGCGGCGACCTAATCCTGAAGTGATCTCGCGCGGCTGCCACGCTCCGTGAGAGCGGAGGCCAGCGCCTCCAGCCGGTCTGCACTCACCGCGTAATATTTGGATCCGCGCCGGGCGGCGACGGTGACGATGCCAGCACGCTCCAGTTGCGAGAGGTGCCGGGAGGCCGCCGATTGCGCGACTCCGAGCCGGGCCACGATCTCCTGCGCGTAGAGCTCACCCTCCAGCAGCAAATCTACGATCCGCAGCCGCGTGGGATCCGCGAGGGCGCGAGTGGCTTCCAGGAGTTCAGCGGGGGGGATGTGACCGTTCGCGGACCGCGCGCCCTGCCCCCGGCTGACCACGTTTGCATGGCGTGCGCCGGCACGCTCCAGCAGCCCTGGCGCGGAGAAGAACACGACCAGGTCGGGCTCGTAGGCAATGTAGCTGACGAAAGCGCCCAGGTGCGCCGAGGGACAAAATGCCACCCGCGTAAAGCTGGACGGCGGTTGACTGAGCACGTCCGGGAGGCGCTGGCCGGTCAGGGCCGAGTAGGCATCGCCGAAACCGCGATCCTCCAGGGCTGCGCCCCGGTCAGCCGCTTGTTGCAGCATCGGCAGTGCCTCGTCGCGCGCCTCACGCACCACGCGGTCCCAGATACCCTGGTAGAGGTCCAGGGTTCTCTGCTTCAGCACTTCAGGATTGGTGACCAGCTCCATGACCCGCTCCAGCGGGGCGCGAGTCAACGCGGGTTTCAGCGCCCTCGCCCAACCTTCCGCATCCTGTGGCGGCTCCCAGCGCCGGTCAAAACCGAGGTGGACGCGGCGCAGGGCGTTGGCGACCATCTCCAGGTAGTCCTCGGCCGGGAGAGCCACCATGAACGCCATCAGGTCATCGAAGCCGGCCTCGCGATTGGCCGGATCCAGCGGCCCAAATCGCATGACGGGTTCTTCGGGGTAGAGGAGCATGCGGCCAGAGAAACCATGGAGCAAGTCCAGGTTCTCCCGCAGATCGTGCGGCAATTGCTCACGCGCGTGGATCAGCCATGGGTCCAGCGTGCTCCCCGGCACCGCGCGGTGGAGCAAGGACATGGACGAGACGAGTTCCAGCGGAAGGCTCGTGATGCTTTCTATACGCAGTGCCGGCTGCCCGGCGACCAGTTCACCCATGGAGACGAAATGCCTCACGCCGAGAGGTCAGATACATAACGGTATCATCATATCGTGCTGTAGCCCCTGGCGTCATGAATGCGCTACCGGAAGGTCCCGAAACACTGATAATGCAGCAGCAGCGAGTTGCCTGCACGTGTGCCGGAGCGCAGCCCGGGGGAGCGCATGAGCGAGGATCCATTCTGGTACAAGGACGCGGTCTTCTACGAGGCCCCGGTCAAATCGTTCTTCGATTCAGACAACAACGGTATCGGCGATTTCCGGGGCATGGTTGAGAAGCTTGATTACATCAAGCATCTCGGCGTGGACTGCATCTGGCTCCTGCCGTTCTACCCATCGCCGTTCAAGGACGACGGCTACGACATTTCGGACTTCGGCAGTATCCACCCCGATTTTGGCACAGTAGACGACTTCAAGCTGCTGTTGGACTCCGCCCATGAGCGCGGGCTGAAGGTCATCGCCGACCTGGTGATGAACCACACCTCCGATCAGCACATGTGGTTCCAGGAGTCGCGCAGCGATCCCAACTCGCCGTACCGTGATTACTATGTCTGGAGCGACGATCCAACCAAATACAGCGACGCCCGCATCATCTTCATCGACACGGAAGTCTCCAACTGGACCTTTGATCCCGTGGCGGGTCAATACTTCTGGCACCGCTTCTTCAGCAACCAGCCAGACCTGAACTACGAGAACCCCGCCGTCACGGAAGAGATGCTCAACGTGATGCGCTTCTGGCTCGATCTGGGGCTGGATGGCTTCCGTTGTGATGCGGTGCCGTACCTCTTCGAGGAGGAGGGCACAATCTGCGAGAACCTGCCGAGAACGCACGAGTTCCTGGCCTTGCTGCGCAGAACCATCGAGCAGGAATACCCGGGCAAGATCCTGCTGGCGGAAGCGAACCAGTGGCCGGAAGACGTCGTGGAATACTTCGGAGACGACGAAGACCCCGAGTTCCACCTCGCGTTTCACTTCCCCCTGATGCCGCGCATGTTCATGGCCATTCGGCGCGAGGACCGGCTGCCGATCATCGAGATCATGGAGCGCACGCCCGCCATCCCGGAGACCGCGCAGTGGGCAATCTTCCTGCGCAACCACGACGAGCTGACGCTCGAAATGGTGACGGATGATGAGCGCGACTACATGTACGCGGAGTATGCGAAAGACGCCACGATGCGACGGAATGTCGGCATCCGGCGTCGTCTGGCGCCGTTGCTGGAAAACAGCCGGCGCAAGATCGAGCTCATGAACTCGTTGCTCCTTTCGCTGCCCGGGGCGCCGGTGCTCTACTACGGCGACGAGATCGGCATGGGTGACAACGTCTACCTGGGCGACCGCAACGGCGTCCGCACGCCGATGCAGTGGTCTGGTGACCGCAACGCCGGGTTCTCCCGCGCCGATCCCGCCCGGTTGTATGACCCGGTTATCACTGATCCGGTCTATGGCTTTCAGGCAGTGAACGTCGAGGCGCAGGAGCGCCTGCCAACCTCACTCCTGGAGTGGATGCGGCGCTTGATCCGCGTGCGCAAGCGGTTCAAGGCGTTCGGGCGCGGCACGCTGGAGTTCCTGAACGCGGACAACCGGCGCGTGCTCGCCTATATCCGCGCCTATGAAGATGAAGTCCTCCTGTGCGTCGTGAATCTCTCCCGTTTCGTGCAGCCGGCGGAACTGGACTTGAGCGCCTACGACGGATGGCAGCCAATCGAGATGATCGGGGAGACCGCCTTCCCGCTCGTTGGCGAGTTGCCATACTTCGTGACGCTCGGCCCGCACAGCTTCTACTGGTTCCGGCTGGTCAAGCACGAGGCATAGCAGGAATGGCCGACCAGGCAGACGTGCGGGCGACCTTGCAGGCGCTGCTCCTCAGCGCGGGCAGGGCAGAGGGGTGGCTGGCGCAGCAGCGCTGGTACGCCGACAAGGGACGTGCCATCACCTCCAGTGAGGTGGTGGCGCTCCGTCTCGAGCCCGCGCCGGAGGGAACGCTGGCGCTGGTAGTGGCGCAGTTCCGGTACGCGGATCGAGGTGTCAGTCGCTACTTCCTCCCCCTGCACCTGGCTGCGGACGGAGTGGGCGTGCCGCTTGGCCGTATCGGCGACGTTGCCGTCTTCGACGCCACCGCCCAGCCGTGGTTCGGTGAGTGGCTCCTGCGCGCGTTCCAGGAGCATGACGCTGGCTGGCTCGTTGATCTGGGTCCTGCCGGAGCAGACTATCTGGACCGGGCAGCCGCGTTTCCGGCACAGGTGTTGCGCGGTGAGCAAAGCAACACCTCGCTTCGCTTCGGCGATGCCATCATCGTGAAGCTTTTCCGCAAGCTGCAACCGGGAGTCAATCCGGACGAGGAGGCCCTGCGCGTCCTGTCGGCACAGGGCTTTGCTCACGCCCCGCCGTTTGTGGGTTCGCTCGCCTGGCGTGGTCCGGACGGCGTCCCGTTCCCGCTGGCGTTGGCAACCGGCTTTGTCCCGCATCGGGCCGACGGCTGGACCTGGCTCCTGGCACGCCTGCAAGAAGTCGCTGCCGGCGGCGAGTTCGATATCGGGCCAGAGCGCCTGCTGGGTCAGCGCACCGCCGAGATGCACCTGGCGCTCGCGATGGCTGGCAACGAAGCGTTTACCCCTGAAATCTCGACCTCGGGGGACGTCGAGCAGAACCAGGCGCGCACCCGTGCTGCGTTCCAGCAGGCGGCTGACATCATCCGGGAACGCGCGGACGCGCTGCCCCCGGAAACGCAGAACGCCATGCCGGCGATAGTCGCGGCGCTCCAGCGTGCTGAGGCTGA
This sequence comes from Chloroflexota bacterium, assembly GCA_030852885.1. GTDB lineage: Bacteria > Chloroflexota > Chloroflexia > Thermomicrobiales > UBA6265 > JACCXM01. The sequence goes on from JALYWD010000260.1 coordinate 5,455, forward strand.
TGTGGCAGGCTATGACGTCGAACTCGGTCTCCCGCGTATTCGCACGCACGGTGACCTGCACCTGGGGCAGACGCTGCGGACTGATGACGACTGGGTCATCCTTGACTTCGAGGGAGAACCGGCCCGTCCTGTCGAAGAGCGGCGCCTGCGGGCGTCGGTCCTGAAGGACGTGGCCGGGATGCTCCGATCCTTCGCCTACGCGCGCGGCGCGGCATCACTGGCGCTTCCGGAAGCGGGCAGGACGCTGGCTGAATCACGGCTTCTGGAGTGGGAATCTGCTGCTCGCGCAGCTTTCCTGGATGGCTACCGCCAGACCTCAAGTGACGCTGGCATGGCTCTCGTCCCGGAATCAGACGACGGATTCGCGCGCGCGCTGCGCGCGTGGGAACTCGACAAGGCGCTTTACGAGGTCGGCTACGAAGCGCGCAACCGGCCGAACTGGTTGGCGATTCCGCTGGCTGCGCTCGCGCCTGCCTGAAATCGTTCCTCATCCCCGAGGAGGTCCACGGCAGATTCGAAGAGACATTGCCTCTGGCACACCTGCGTGTCTCGAGCTTGTGAAGGGACCTCAAGCTCAAGACGCGCGAAGGTGATCCAGGGTGGCTACATGCCCTGTTGCCCGCGCTTGAGACGGGTGTTCGAGGACACGAACCAACCCAGCACGGCGGGTCTGCCGGCCAACATCCTGGCTACTCTGCAGCCACCGTCTCGCGGGTGCTGCCGGCGTATCCCTGGCGAGGCGCCCATTCGGCGTAATCCACGGCCGGGAAAGGATTGTCGCGCTCATGGAGCGCGGCGGCGAAGACCATGTCCTCGCTGGTTGGGGCGCCACGCTCCGCGATGGCGCAAAGCTGGTTGTAGCGAGCCAGGTGCTCCTGGAATCGCTCGGTCGCGTACTCGTTGGCTTGTCCTGTCGTGACCAGGAAGGGCCAGTCGCTGCTCTGGAGCAGTAGTAGCTCGCGCGCGGCCTGGTTGAGCACGGGTCGCAGATCACCATTGGCGTCGGGGTACCGGGTAACCAGGTCCTCCATGCGTCGCTCTGCCTCGTGGATCAACGGCCACATCCACTCGGTCTCGTCATTGAGCCACGTAAAGTGACCGCCGCCAGCGCCCCAGCTCGATTCCGGGAGTGAGAGCACTTCACTTGGCGGATGGTTTTCGATGACACCGCTCGCGGTGCTCATCTCGACGCCTGGGCGAGCGGCCAGGCCGCGCAGAACCAGCTTCAACCAGTCCACGCCCTCGAACCACCAATGGCCAAACAATTCGGTGTCATAGGAGGCCGTGATGCTCCCGAAGCCACCGGTCTCGTTGTGATACTCGCGAAGTTGTTCTGCGATGAGATGCACGTAGTGGTCCGCGTGGGATGCTACCTGGGAAGTAGCGTTATCCGGGTCGTACGGCTCCTTCTCGCCCAGTTCGACCCCCGCGCCGCTGATGCGCCAGTACTGCATCCCGGACTCGGCGTCCTTGCGGTGGAACTCGCGGTACGCGAAATCGCCCGGGTAGCCGAAAGCCGCGGACCAGACTTGCTGGCCCGTTCGCTCATGCCTTGCCAGCACCGCCACCTGGCCGGGAGCGTCACCCACCCAGTAGGGAAGGAGCGAGGTGCCAGGCGAGAGTTGCTCACCCGCCGTCGGCTCGGTGACGCTGGACGCATAGCGGCGAGCCACCATACCGTAGGCGCCGACGGTGCCGGGCACCGCCATGCCGACCGGCACACCGCCCTCGACCGTGTGCGTCTCGCTGAAGAAGACGAGCAAACCCTCTTCCGCCAGGAAGGACTCCAGCCCGGGCCGGCGAATGGAATCCGTTCCGTTTTCTTCGACGATGGCCGGACGGTACGCGCACTCAGGCAGCCAGATTGCCCGCGGCGCGCGCCCAAAGTGGCGGCGGTACGCCTCAACCCCGGTATGCAACTGCGCGTGAATCGAGGAGTCGCGCGAGAGGAGCGGCAGATACCCGTGCGTCGCGGCACAGGTGGCGACCTCGATCAGGCCGTCATCCTGGAGCGTGCGAAATGCGCCGAGCAGATCGCGGTTGTAGCGATCGACGAAAGACGTCAGCACGCGCCCGTACCAGTGGTGATAGAAGCGCGCCAGGTTGCGCATCCGTTCATCACCGTTGAGCTCGAATCGCTCAATGTCCTTGGCCGCCCGGGCCGCACGCTCCGTGGCGTAGCCCACGAAGTGGTCGATGATCAGCGGATCGGCCAACTGCTCCGCCAGGATGGGCGTAATCCCGATGGTCAGCCGGTACGGCACTCCCTCATCGCGCAGGTCGTAGAGCGCGTTCAGGAGAGGGACGTACGTCTCGGCGATGGCCTCATGTACCCACTCTTCGCCATGCGGCCACATGCCCGCCTGGCGTGCGTATGGCAGGTGGCTGTGGAGCATAAATGTAAAGGTTCCAACGGGCGCGCTCATGGTCGTGCTCCCTTCATGCGAGGCGCGGTGTACTCGGTCAGGTCAGGATCCCGCCTTGCCCGGCGCATGCGCCAGGAGCGGGTGGGCCGTCGAGGGCGCCGTGTAATCGTATGGATCATATCCCCGGGGGATCTCGCTTGTTGGTGCACGCCCGTATGTCTCGGTCAGGTCACGCAGGCTATCGGCCAGGCCTTCGTGCAACTGGTATGGCGCATAGCGCCAACCCCAGTTACCGGTCGGCCGGCCCGGCGTGTTCATGCGTGCGTCATCGTCCAGCCGCATGACATCCTGCAGCGGCATCAGCGCTTGGTCCGCCACAGAGGACGAGGCTAACCGGATGAAATCCCATGCAATATCGCTGCCATCGCGCGCCAGGTACCGTTGCACGCTACCGCGTGTGCGGTCCTCGAGGCTACGGAACCAGCCGATGGAGGTCTGGTTGTCGTGGGTGCCGGTGTAGGCAACAGTGACGGGATCGTAGTTGTGCGGGAGATAGGCGTTCTCTGGGCCATCGCCGAAAGCGAATTGCAGGACCCGCATCCCCGGGAATCCGAGTTCCTCGCGTAGCTCCACAACATCCGGGGTAATCAGCCCCAGATCCTCAACGATGAAGGGCGTCCTGCCCAGTGCCCGTTCGATCGCATCGAAGATGCTGCGCCCGGGTCCGGGTTCCCAGTGCCCGGCGGCCGCGGTGGCCGCATCGGCCGGGACAACCCAGGAGGCGGCGAACCCCCGAAAGTGATCAATCCGCAGCAGATCAACACGTTGCAGCGTCGTGCGCACGCGTGCGATCCACCAGGCGTAGCCCGTTTCCGCGTGGTGTTTCCAGTCGTACGCCGGATTTCCCCAGAGTTGCCCATCCGCCGTGAAAGCGTCTGGAGGCACGCCTGCCACCTCGCTGGGCAATCCCTGGGGACCCAGGCGGAAGAGTCCCTGATTGGCCCACACGTCGGAGCTGTCGTACGCCACAAAGATGGGGATATCCCCCATGATCTGCACGCCGCGATCGTTCGCGTAGCTGTGCACCTCTTTCCATTGCCGATCCACAAGGAACTGCGTAAAGCGGTGGAAGGCGATGTTCTCCTTGTGCTCCTGGCCCGCCGCCGCGAGGGCTACTGGCTGCCGCTGGACGAGTTCCACCGGCCAGGCGTTCCAGGCTGCGCCGTGATGGGCATCTTTCAACGCCATGAAGAGCGCGTAGTCGTCGAGCCAGCTCGCCTGCTCAGCCTGGTACGCCTCGAATTCAGGGCGGAGGGGCGAGGCGGCGCCCCGCCGAAACCGGCTGAACGCCTCGCGCAGTAGCGGCATCTTGAACGCGCGCACGGCGTCAAAATCCACATGGGCGTCGGAAAACGGGGGCGGGGAGTCCAGCGATTGGCTCTCCAGCAAGCCGTCGCCCGCCAACCAGGGCAGCGAGATCAGGAGCGCGTTGCTGGCAAACGCGGACGGCGAGGCGTAGGGCGAGTTGCCCGGTCCAACAGGGCCAAGCGGCAGAATCTGCCACTCGCTCTGCGCGCCCCTCGCCAGCCACTCCACGAACCGGAATGCGGGCTCCCCCAGGTCCCCGATCCCATGTGGTCCGGGAAACGACGTCGGGTGACAGATGATGCCGCTGTGTCGGGTACGGTTCACGCGCGGCCCTCCCCGGGAGCGTACGGGCGCGGCGAGGGACGCCGCGCCATAGTTCAGCTACTTCCCTGCCAGGTTTTCCTGGTAGCGCTCGCGGCACGAGGCAACCATGGCCAGGGTCTCTTCGACATCGTGCCAGCCAAGCACCTCGGTCTGCTTTGGCTCCAGCAGCTTGTATGTGGCGAAGAAGGTCTCGATCTCGCGCAGCCAATGGTCGCCGATATCAGCGAGGCGCAGGTAGTGCGCGTAGCGCGGATCGCCCACGGGCGCCGCCAGGACTTTGAAGTCCGCGCCTTTTTCGTCGTACATGTCCAGGCCGCCGAGCACGCGCGCCTCGATCATGCAGCCGGGAAACGTCGGTTCCTGCACAAGGACCAGCACATCGAGCGGATCCCCATCTCCCGCCAGCGTTTCCACGATATATCCGTAGTCGGTCGGGTAGTGAACGGAAGAGTAGAGCACCCGGTCCAGGTAGAAGCGGCCGGTAGCTTCGTCGAACTCGTATTTGTTTCGACTCCCGCGCGGAATCTCGATGAGCGCCATGACGGTTGCATCGTTCGGGCTGTCCTGCGCCGGCTGCTGGGATACTGCGGTCGTACTCACGAAGTGCCTTGCCTCTTCCCTGTGAATCCGCGGCCCGTTGCCGGGTCACGGCGTATGACTGTGGCAGAACGTACCACGCTCAGTCTGCGCAATCGCAAAACGCAAAACAAAAAGGACCCGTGCAGGCACGGGCCCCTTTGTCCCTGATGTCAGGCTACAGGCGCGCTCTAGTTGGCGACAGCCTCGGAGCCCACCAGTTCGGCCTCAGCCTGGTCATCGCCGGGCTGGCGGTTCGCCGAATCGCGCTCGGCGCGAGCCGCGAGGCGAACCTGGCGCTTGGACGGCTTGCCGGAGGCGGCCTCCATGCGCTTCATGAAGCGCTCAACCTGGCCCGCCGTGTCCACAATGCGCTGCTCGCCGGTGTAGAACGGGTGGCAGACATTGCACAGGTCCGTGCGCAGGTTCTGGCGCGTCGAGCGCGTCGTGAAGGTGTTGCCGCACGCGCACGTGACCGTCGTCTCTTCGTACTTGGGGTGTAGTCCCTGCTTCATTGGTATTGCTTAGCTTTCTCCGGGGCAGCCAGCGTGGGGGTCCCGGTGGTCACGTGAATAAGAACTAGTCCGCGGCGGCTGCCGACTCCATGAAGATCACGGATTCGTAGGCCGGCTTGAGCAGGCCGTTGCTGCCGCCAATCGGATAAACATCTGGCGGATAGACGCTGATGCGGCGCTTAGCGCGTGTGACCGGCTCGAAGCAGACCACGCCGTCGATCTTGGCGTAGATGGTGTGGTCCTTGCCGATCCCGACATTTTCGCCGACCCAGAACTGGGTGCCGCGCTGGCGCACGACAATGGTTCCGGAGCGGACAAACTGGCCATCGGATCGCTTCACGCCAAGCCGCTGGGCATTGCTGTCGCGGCCGTTCCGCGAGCTACCGCCGCCTTTCTTGTGAGCCATGGGTTGATCTCCCTTGATGTATCAGAACGACGGTAAATCAGGCCACGATGCCGGTGATTGCTACCCGCGTCAATGACTGACGGTGCCCGTTCCGGCGGCGGTAGCGCTTCTTCGCCTTGTACTTGAAGACGATGATCTTTTCGCCACGGAACTGGTCTTCCACTTGCGCGGAAACCGTGGCGCCGCTCACCAGCGGGGTGCCCACGGCGGTGGATCCGTTGCCACCGACCAGCAGGACGCGGTCAAAGACGATGTCCGAGCCGGGCTCGGCATCGAGCTTCTCGACCGCAAGCCGGTCCCCAACGGAGACGCGGTACTGCTTGCCGCCCGTCTCGATGATGGCATATGGTGCAGTGCTCGATGCCGACTCGACCATGAAATGCTTGCTCGCTCTCTTACATTCACAGAAAACGCGCCACTGTCTGGCACGCACAAAACAATCCGGGTTACATCGTACCCGCGACGTGCCACTATAGCACAGATACGGATTACCGCACACTCGCGCAAAATTCGGGAAGGCAGCCGTGGAAACGCAAACGAACCACGACGCAGAAATCGAGGCCCGCGTGAGCATGGTCGCCGCGCGCGCCCATCGCCCGTTGACCAGTGCAGAGGTTGCGCTTGTCCGGGAGCGCATCAAGCGCGATCTGGAGAACAGGGAAGCAATGCGTGCCCTGCCACTTGCCAACAGCGACGCGCCGGACTCCGGGTTCAACCCCCGAATTTCGGTGGCCGGAGGCAGCACGTGGTAACCACGCAGGAGTTGAGTTTCGCCAACGTCGCGCAGCTCGGTGCGTGGCTCCGCCAGGGCCAGACGACCGCCGTCGAGATGGCAACGCACTCGCTTGAGCGGCTGGATACCGTTGGCCGGGACCTCAATGCTGTTGTCACGCTGACCACTGAGCGAGCGCTGGCCGAAGCAGCGCAGGCGGACGCCGAGTTGGCAGCGGGGCAGGACCGAGGACTGCTGCACGGCATCCCCTACGGCGCCAAGGACCTGCTTGCGGTCACCGGCTATCCCACCACCTGGGGCGCTGCACCGTTGCGAGACCAGCATTTTCTCGAGGACGCGGCGGTGATTACCCTCATGCGAGAGGCTGGCGCCGTGCTAACGGCCAAGCTGGCAATGGTCGAGCTGGCGGGTGGGTTCGGCTACGACCAGCCGAACGCCGCGCTCACTGGCCCCGGCTTGAACGCATGGAACAAAGGTCACTGGGCGGGCGGCTCCTCCAGCGGCTCAGGAGCGGCGGTCGCAGCCGGGTGCGTGCCGCTGGCCATCGGGACGGAGACCTGGGGCTCCATCCATGTGCCAGCCGCGTTCAACGGCATTACCGGGTTCCGCCCCACCTTTGGCCTCGTAAGCCGGCACGGCGCGATGGCGCTCTCATGGTCGATGGACAAGATTGGGCCGATGGCGCGCAGTGCGGCCGACTGCGAGACGATGCTGCTGGCGCTGGCTGGCCGGGATTCCGCTGATCCGGCCACGGTGGCGCGGCCCGCGTTTCAACCAGATCCGCGACGCAACGGCTTCCGCTTCGCCACCCTGGCTGGCGCGGAGGAGGGTGTGGAGGCCGACGTCCTGGCGCGCTATCAGGCTGCACTCGCGGTGTTCACGGGCCTTGGCTCGATCGAGGAGATCACACTGCCTGAGCTGCCGTACAACGCCGCGGCCTCCACCGTCATCGCGGCCGAAGCCGCGTCTGCCTTTGAAGAGTTCCTGGAGGCAGGGCTGGCCGATGGCCTGACTGCCCCCGAAGACCGCGTGTCGCTCCTGTCAGGGTTCTCACTGCCAGCGACCGACTACGTGCGGGCTCTCCGGGTACGCTCCAGGGCGAGTGTCGAGCTGGCGCAGGCGTTTGCCGGCTACGACGCCATCATCACTCCAGGCTACCGATCTGTCGCAACAGAGATCTCCATGCGCTTCTCGGAGGAACCAGATTTCTTCGGATTGCGTACTATCGATGGAGCAGCAAACCTTTGTGGCCTCCCCGGGCTCATGATGCCCGCCGGACCTGGCGCCCAGGGCTTGCCGACGGCTGTCTGCCTGACGGGCCGCGCTGACGCGGACGCCGTCTTGCTGGCGGCCGGGCAGGCCTTCCAGGCAGCTACTGAATGGCACGTTGCAGTCCCGCCCATCTGAAACATCGTCCCGGAGCGCGCGCGACGGGATAGGCTGAGGAACCCTTGATGAGCACGCCCGTTGAACCTCGGAATTCGCCCGCTCCCGCTGCCACCGGCCAGCCCGAGACGCTGCCACCGGGTCGTCCCGGACCCTTCTACGTTCGTCCGCGCGTCACCGCGGGCCTGGTAGCCGGCGCGCTCGGGTTCGGCGTGCTGATCGGCAGCGGGATGCCAGGCGGCCTTGCGAGCACCCTCGCGGATGACTCGCTGACCGGCCGCCCTGAATTCGCAACGCTGGAGCGAACGTGGGAATTGATCCACAGCGAGTGGGCTGCCCCGGAAGACATTGACGATTCGGCCCTCATTTATGGCGCCGCGCGTGGCATGGTCGATGCCATCGGCGACCAGGGGCACAGCGCCTTCCTCGATCCCGAGATGGTCAAGGAGCAGGCCAGCGAGGAGGCCTCCAGCTACGTCGGTATCGGCGTCGAGGTGGATTCCCGGTGCGGCGTGCCGGTCGTAACGTCCACCTTCAAGGGTTCGCCGGCGCGCGACGCCGGCATGCAACCAGGGGACGTCATCGAAGCGGTCGATGGTGAATCGACGCGCCAGATGGATATCGACGGGTTGCGCGAGGCGATTCTTGGCAGTGAAGGCGACTCCCTGACCGTGACGGTGCATCGCCCCGGAACGCAGGAGCCGATCGACTTCGACGTCGTGCGGCGCTCCATTGACCGCGACACGGTCACCTGGCGCTGGCTGCCGGACAAGACCATCCAGATGCGCATTACGCAGTTCACGCCCGGCGTGAGCAAGGACGTGCGCAGTGCGCTGCAACTGGCGAAGGCCGAGGGCGCTGAACGCCTCATTCTCGACTTGCGTGGCAATCCCGGCGGCCTGGTTTCTGAGGTCATTGGGGTTGCTTCACAGCTCATGGATGAGGGTCTCACGATCTTCCAGGAGCAAGGCCGCGACGGCATTTCGCACGAACTGCGCACGATCGGGTTCGATGGCCCGGGCCGGGACATGGCACTGGTTGTGCTAATCGATGGCCAGTCGGCGTCCGGTGCGGAGGTCCTGGCGGCAGGACTGCGAGATAACGGCCGGGCCAAGCTCGTTGGCGAGACGACGTTCGGCACCGGGACAGTACTTGCCACCTATGCGCAGGACGATGGTTCCAACCTGATCCTGGGCACGGCCTTCTGGCTGACGCCCAAGGGGGAGCATGTCTGGCAAGAGGGCGTGGATCCTGACCAGTTCGTCATGATGGAGTCGAACGAATTTCCGGCACGGCCGGAAGACGACCCCGATATGACCCAGGCGGAACTCGCCGCCACGTCGGATGTCCAGCTCCAGGCGGCGTTTGCCGCGCTTGACGAGGATGGCTCCACCGCATCTCAGTAGTCTGGGCAACATCCGATGAAAAGCCCAACCGACGGGCGCGCGGATCGAGCAGGATTGCGTGAGGCGCATGGTAAGGTTTTGCAGTCCGGAAATGCCGGTAAACAGCGAGCGCTACGGAGGAATCTGCCCGGATGCTCTCTTCCGAGGCCTTGCCTGAAATTGCGCTGCGCGCAACAGCGGCAGCCCGTCGGTTTCGCATTTTTCTCGTCGTTGGCGCAGTTGGGCTCGCCGTAAACCAGGCGGCGCTCTACTTCCTGGTCGCTGAGACCGGAGTGCGCGTCGCGACGGCCTCTCCCTTCGCCATCGCCGGTTCCATGATCGTCACCTTCCTGCTCAACGAGCACTGGACGTGGCGTGATCGGGGCAACGGCGCAATCTGGCGCAGGGCCAGCATGTACGGCGTGATCAACTCCGGTGGGCTGATCATCAACTGGCTCGTCCTCGTCACGCTGACGCATTTCGGGCTGAACTACCTGCTGGCCAACGTCATTGGCGCGGGTATCGCGGCAATCTGGAACTTCGGGCTGAATCACGCACTTACCTGGCGGCGCTGAAGGCGCCCTCGCGCGGTGTTTCGAGGCATCCGTTTCGTGTCGCTTGGTCTACACTCGGCGGCGCAAAGGAACCGGCTCCGAACGGTTGAGCAACCAACGTGCCCCCGCGGGCGCCGAGGTAGAGAAGAGGGCTTCCCTACACTATGGACTCAGCACGCAACGGTCATGAACGCTCCGGTGATCGCTCCGTGCAGAATGGATCAGAACCGGCGGTCCACAACTCAACGCTGATCATGGGCGCTGGCCCTGGTGGACTCTGCTCGGCGTACGTGCTCTCGCGGGCGGGCCTGCCGGTGACGGTGGTGGAGAAGGCGCCCTTCGTCGGTGGTTTGGCACGGACGATCCGCAAGCAGACCGCGCACGGCGAGTTCAAGTTCGATATTGGCGGCCACCGGTGGTTCACCAAGAACGACGAACTCAACGAGTTGTTTCGCGAAGTCGTGGCCGATGAACTGTTGTGGGTGAACCGCATCAGCCGTATCTACTTTGACGGCAAGTACGTCGATTATCCCCTCAAGATCTCCAACGCGCTGAAAGCCATTGGTCCGGTCGTCGCGGCGCGGGCCATGGCCGACTATGGCCGCACGCGCGTGCAACAGAAGGTCAAGCCAACCGAGGTTGCGTCGATGGAGGATGCCTACATCGACCAGTTCGGGCCGACGCTGTACAAGCTCTTCTTCCAGCGCTACTCGGAGAAGGTCTGGGGCCTACCCTGCGACCAGATGAGCGGCGATTGGGTATCTCAGCGCTCAAAGGGCATGTCGCTGGTAACGGCCGTCAAGGACGCTGTGGTGCCCTCGAAGGGCAAGGTCGTCAGCCTGATCGATGAGTTCATGTACCCGGCCGGTGGCTTCGGCCGCTTCTCGGAACGCATGGCAGACGCGATCACCGCCACGGGCAACGAGATTCTGCTGGAAACCGGGGTGGAGCGCGTCCACCGTGAGGGCAACCGGGTAACCGGGATCACCGTGCGCACCCCGAATGGCACCGAGCGCCTGAGCGCTGACAACTACATCTCCTCGATTCCCTTGACGCTGCTCGCCAAGATCGTTGACCCGGCGCCGCCGGCGGATATCCTGGCCGCGGCGGACCAGTTGACTTTCCGCAATATCATCACCGTCAACCTGATGCTGAAGAAGCGGCAGGTCACGAACGACACCTGGCTCTATGTCCATGACCGGAACATCCTCTTCGGCCGCTTCCACGAGCCGAAGAACTGGAGCCCGGAGATGGTGCCGGGTGACGAGTACACCTCGTTGGTGGTTGAGTACTTCTGCTCGTTCGGGGACCACATCTGGTCCATGAGCGAGGAAGAACTGGTCCAGCAGACGGTGAAGCACCTGGTGGAGGATCTCAAGTTCATCACGCCAGATGAAGTCATTGGCGGCTTCACGATACGCGCGCCGCGCGCGTACCCGTCCTATGTGATCGGGTACGAAAAGCCGCTCGCGAAGATCAAGGCGTTTATCGACCAATTTGAGAATCTGCAGATCATCGGACGGTACGGAACGTTCCGGTACAACAACACCGACCATTCCATCGAGACAGGCTTGCTGGCCGCCAAGAACATCCTCGGTGAGCACCACGACCTCGACCGGGTCAATGCTGACAGCGAGTACCACGAGATCAAGCGCGTGCCGGAGCCCGTGGCCACCGGGCGCAGCTAGTTTCACCCGGGAGTAGCGGCGGTGCTCGCGTGAGCGCGGTCCTGGATGCGGGCGCGGCAGACACCGCGCCCGCGAGCCGTGCAGGCACCCGATGGTCCCAGGCGACCATCTTCATTGTCCTGCTCCTGGCGGTGTTGACCTGCAAGCAGATCTTCTCGGTGGCCGCGTTCTACCCGTTCAGCGGCCACGACGAGCTGGCGCACTACAGCTACATCCGCACCCTGGCGACTGAAGGCCGATTGCCCGTGCTGCCGGATCTCGAGGACTGGCGCGGTCAACTGCGTGGCGGGCAGCCGCCACCCACGGACCAGATTCCCGGCGAGCTCTACACCTACTGCCGGTTTGTCCTGGACTGGTTCTGCGAACCAGAGAATATCCGATGGCGAGAGACTCCCCCGCGGATCGTCACCGTGCCGGGGTACGGGTACTTCCCGTCGGGGTACCAGTACGTCGCAAACCACCCGCCGCTGTATTACGCGCTGATGACGCCGGTGTACCTGCTCTCTCGCGGCGCATCCGTTGAAGTGCAGCAGTACCTGCTCCGCCTGGCGGTCATTCCCTTCGGGCTGCTCACGGTGTTTGCCGCCTTCCGCACGACGCGCCTCCTCTTCCCGCGCGACTGGTTCATGCTGGTGACCGTCCCGGCATTCGTCGCGTTTCAACCCCAGATCAGCTACGAAGCGGCGATGGTCAACAACGACATTGTCGCGATTGCGCTCTTTTCCCTGCTTATCTGGGGCATCGTGGCAGGCATGAAGTCCGCCTTTCCGGCGCGCCTTTGTCTGTTGCTTGGCGTTGCGCTCGGTGCTGGCCTGCTGGTCAAGAGCACCACGGCCACCATTGCTCCCGTGATCGCGCTGGCCATGTTCTGGACGCTCGGTATCCGGGATTGGCGTCGCCTGATATCGCGCGGCCTCCTGGTGGGTGTTCCTGCCGCAATTATGGCCGCGCCCTGGTACCTCTACCTGTACCGGACCTACGGCGATTTGAGTGGCCTGCAGCGCGTGGCAGAGCTGCAGTACTGGAACGCGCCCATGGGCAGCTTCTGGGAGTTACTCACCGATCCCGACTTCGTGATCGGTCGCTTCCGCGAGAGTTGGGGCGAATACGGCTGGCGCATCATCCATTTTCGCGATGACCTGCTCATTGCCATCGCGATCCCAATGGTGGCAGGCACAATCGGGCTGGGCATCTACGCGCTCGCGCGCTCGCGCGGCGTCTCGCTCTGGAGCAAAGCGCCATCGGATGACGCCGAAAACTGGCAGGGACGGGCACTCTGGATGCTCGCGCTGGCGTGCGCCGTGGCCTACCTGGCCGTGATCCAGTTCGGCACCCAGTTTGCCCTGGCCCAGGCGCGCTATTTCTTTCCTGTGGTGAACGCCGCCGCTATCCTGCTGATGCTGGGCTTGCGCACGCTCATTCCCTGGCGGTGGCGCCCAGCCGGGCAGGGGATTGTCCTCGCGGCACTGATTGCGCTCAACGTCTACATTTTCGCCGCGTACGTCCTGCCGTTCACCACGACCTTCGATCAGCCAACGCTCCCCTGGGTCTGGCGTGATTGAGGCCGCCGCCGCGCCGACCACCGAGGACTCCCGAGTGAGTGCGCCTGCTTCGCTCCAGGCTGAGCGCCCGGTGCGGGCGTTCCGGCGGCCACTGACCCTGGCCGCTGGCTGGCTCCTGTTCACCGTTGGCCTGGCGTGGTTCATCTACGCGGCGAGTGTGCGCGTGGGCGCTGGCCACTGGCTGGGCCAGCGTCTGCGGGTCCGCGTCATCTGGAGCCGCTTTCTCGATTTCCTGGCGGACCACGGCGCCAACTCACTCATGGTTGGTCTCGTGGTTCTCATGGCGGTCATGACACTCCTGGGCAGCCTGGCGTTGCTCTGGTGGGTGCTGGGACAACGAGCAGGCGATGCCGAACCTCCGGTGACGCCGGACGCATCGTGAGCCCGGCACGGCAGCGGATCGTGCGCGCGGCGGCGTGGCTCCTGCTGTTCGCGGCATTCGGTTACTACGCCGCGCTACGCATGCATGCCTTCGCGCTCACCGCTCCAGTCCTGCTGCCCTCGGGCATCACCTGGCTCCCCAACACCTTCGCCACTGTTGATCACCCATTCCACGTGGCGCGCGCGGCCACGCTGTGGCGCGAGTTGGGGCAGGGGCAAATCCTGCGCTGGATCGGGCAACACCAGGGTGGATACCCCGTGGAGTTCTATCCACTTGGTGAAGCGTGGCTCGAGGTATCCATCCGCGCTGCCTCACTGGGGCGGCTAGGAGCGGAGGGCGCGCACACGCTGGCGGTCGTCGTCCTGTTTCTGCTACCTGGTGTGGGCTTCCTGGCGCTCAGCCGACTGGATTCCCTCTCGCCGGCAGTCGCCTTGCTGGCCCTCGCGCTGCAGCTTGCGCTGCCAGGTGGCTGGTATCACGGCGGGTACACCGAACTTGTGCAGTGGGGCCTGGTCACGAACGTGGCCGGCGCCACGGCGGCGTTCCTGCTGCTGCCAGCGCTCGCGTGGTTCTGCCAGGCCGGGCGCTGGCGCGGACTCGCACTGAGCACTTTCCTGGCCGCGGCCGCCGTCTACAGCAACCCGCGCTCGCTGATCGGCGTGGCCGCCGTGGCACTTGGCTGCCTCATCGGCCTGAGTCTCTCGGGAAACGGTGTGTCGCGGTCTTTCGTGACCGGCCGTATCGCGCTGGTGGCAACCGGCACAGCCCTGCTGGCTGCGCCACTGCTGGTCTCTCTCCTGCGCTTTGGCGGGCTCTACACCTTCGTCCACTACAGCGGGTACGCAGATCTGGCAGCCTATTTGCGCACGACCCTGGAGGCGGTGACACCGTGGGTGGTAGCCCTGGCGGTAGTCGGGGGAATTGGCGCGTTCGTGGTAAGAGGCGTGGGACAGCGGTTCACCCGGCCGCTTGCCACGCGTTGCGCGTTCCTGGCGCTCATCGTCTACGTCCTCTTAACGCTCGCGCTCTCGTTTGTTCCTGCCCTTGAAGCGGCGGCATCTCAGCTCGAAACTACCCGGCTCATGCCGCTGCAGCGGCTGCTCACGCTCTACCTGGCGGCGGCTGGCGCATGGTGGCTGCTGTCATCGTTCGTGCGCCGGTGGTCCTGGGTGCGTGAAGCCAGCATGGCGGTTGCTGCGGTCCTCCTGGTGGCCGCGCTGACGCGGCCTCCCGCGAACCCGGTAGATCCTGCCTCGCCAGAGGCGCCTGCGGTCGGGCTCTATCCCGTCACGATGTCGGCACAGCCAGTGCAGGCGCACCTCGAGCAAGCTGTTGAGCGGGCGGACGCCGCGGCGGAGCCCGGGACGGCCATCCTGGTCCTCGGCTCGGGCTTGTCGTGGCACCAGGGACTGTGGTCGCCCCTCTGGACGGAGCGCCCGCTCTACTACGACAACTGGCTCTGGTACTGGCATCCGGACCAGGTTGGCACGCCAGGGTATCGGCCAGAGGCGGGCAACCACTTCCCGGATCCCGAGCAGACGCTCACACCTGGCTTCCTGGCAGCGCACGGGATAGGGGCCGTCGTGGTGACAGGCCAGGCGGCCACCGCAGCCGCGCAGTCACCGCTGCTGAAGCCGCAGGGCGGCGACGACTACCAGGCGTATGTCGTGCGCGATCCGCGGACCACGATCACCTTTGAGGGAACAAACGCCACGCGATCCACCTTCACGAACCAGGTGATAGCGGCCCGGTCGGATGTCGCCTCGCTCTCGCCGCAGGTGCGCGCCAACTGGTTTCCGCGTTGGCGCGCTACGGGTGAGAGCGGGGCTATCGAGGTCGGGCGGGCGCACGATGGCTCGATTGCACTCACGTCGACCGCGCCCACATCGTCGATCACGCTCGCCTACGCCGTCCAGCCGATTGACTGGTTAGCCCGTGTGTTGGCGGCGATGGGCCTGCTGCTGGTCACGATTTACCCGCTGGTTGTGTCCCGGCGCGCGCGGGAGGGCTACCATGTCGCGGGCCGCGAGCGCAGTGCGGCGAGCTAACACAGGAGACCTGTTCAGACTCATGCCGATGGTTGCTCCACTATGAGCCGCGAAGAGATGCGATCACCGCGTCTCCCTGGCGGAGACATCTTTGCCGCTCTTTTTGACCGAGACGTGATGACCTTCGCTGATCGCGGGGGCGCCAGCAATCTCATTGGTGACCGCTGGGCCGATCTGGCCGCCGCTCACGCCGCGGGCTGGTCAGGGGGCCTGGGGTGGATCGAGTTGGCAGATGGGGAAACCGCGCCAATCGACCACGTTGATCGCCTGGATGCAACACCGCGTATCGCCGCCGAGGCGTCAAGACATGGCTTGCAGAACCCTGATCTCCTCCTGATCGGCGGCGACGAGTACGGCCAGGTCATCCAGGCGGCCGACGCCAAATTCTCGATCGAGACAGCACGCTCGAAGCAGGTCAGCCCGGAGGTCGTACTGGCACTGCTCGGACTGCGGGACCGCCTGCCAGAACTGCTGCCCAATCTGGAGGACAGCGCGCATGTCGAGCCAGGAATCTTCCTCGCGCCCGACTACCCGCTGACGCACATGGTGCTGCGCGGAGACCGCCGCGGTCTGCGAGGGATCGTGCGCCCCACGGTCGCACCCCACGAAGTGGTGCTGGTTCCGACTGACCCCGCGCACTTCTGGGACGGTGTCCCGGGGGCAAGCGTCATAGCGCCGCTGGCGGAACTGGATGACCTGCCAGTCAGCCCAGCGCAGAGCCTCCTGGCAGGGGTCTACTACTTCCGGCTGGCCCGGGCCGCGGTGGGATTCTGGCTGGACGCCACCAAGCCACTCCTGCTGTTCAACGACCGGATTGAACTTGACGAAGCAGCGGTGCGGGCTGAAGCCGAGCGCCGTGCCCGGCACGCGGACTCCGCCATTGCGCTCATCTGGCAGTGGGATACAGACGTGCAAACGGTACGCAATCAACGCGCCAGCATCGAGCATGTCGCGGGTCTGCCGATCCCGGGCCGGGAACTGCGGCCGCGCGCCGCCACCATCGCTGAGAGCCTCGGCGCTGAATCACCTTCGGCGAACCAGGTCCGTCGCCGATTGAGCGCCTGGTACCGGGCTGAGCTACGGTCACGCATTGGACCCGTCAATCCGCCCGTCCCAAATCTCCCAGACGTCTTGCGTCAGATCGCCCAAATCGGCAAGGAATTGACGCCGCAGGCGGATCGGGAGCTGGAGCGCGTCGTCCGTGAGTTGATCGCGGAAATGCAAGGCGTCTCCCCAATCAGCACGGGCGCCGTCATCAACGCGGAGTAGCGATCCTCAGATTTGCCGGACCGCCGGAGAAGCCAGGCCCAGCGCCGCCGTCAGGACGGTCGAGATCACTGCCCCGCCCGCGACCGCAGCCTGGACGCCGAAACGGTCCGCAACCAGGCCCATCGGGAGTGCGCCAAGGGGCATCAAACCCCATGTCAGCATGTACGCGCCCATCACGCGGCCGCGAACTTCGTCCTGGACGCTGTGCTGCAGCAGGACATTATTTGCACCCATGAAGGCGGAGCCGAGCAGGCTGCCAAGAAACATGAGGGGCAGCGACAGCCAGAGATGGGTGGAGAAGGCCACAATCGACACGACGAACCCATACAAGACGGTGATCATGATCAGGATCTTCCCGGCGCCCTGGATGCTCTGGCGTGAGGCGACCAGCAGCGACCCGACGACCGCGCCACACCCGGACACGGCCATGAGCACGCCGAGACCCTGAGCCCCGATCCCGAAGATGTCGCGGGCGAAGACATTCAGAAATCCGATGTAGGGGAAGACAAAGAACATCGGGATCGCGGCGAGCAGGAAGAGGCCACGCAGATCAGGCCGGGAAACCATGAGGCGCACACCGTCGAACACACCCCGGCTGGCGCTCGCGACGTGCTGTCGTGGTGGAAGCACCACCCGCAGCACGAGCGCAAAGGCAATGGCGATAGCGACCGCCTGGACGATGAACGTCTCACCGACACCGGCTGTCCCAATGACGATACCGGCTATCGACGGACCGACCACGCGCGTCATGTTCTGACCGGCGCTCATCAGGCCGATGGCGTTCGTGAGGTCCTTGCGTGGCACGAGGCTCGGCACCAGGGACTGCTGCGTCGGGGACAGGAGCGCTTGCAGGGAGCCATTCAGGATGGCGGCGACAGGCAGATGCCACGGCTGCGCGAACCCGCCAATGACATCGAACGCCATGACGCACGCCAGCACAACGGCCAACGCCTGGCATATCAGCATCAATTTTCGCCGGTCCGTGCGATCGATCAGGGCCCCGCCAAGGGGCGCCACAACGATGAAAGGGACGCCTCCGGCAAACGTCACGATGCCAACGAACCCGGGGGAGTTGGTCAGCTCGATAGCCAGCCACCCAAGCGCCACCTGTTGCATCCATTGCCCGGCCGAGGCAGCCAGCGCCGCGCACCAGAGCAGGCGAAAGACCGGAAAGGTCGTGAGGGAACCCCAGAATCGGCCACGCGCCGGGGTCAGCACGTCATCGAGATCGACGGCAGGAAGTGCGGACGCGCTCGTTTCGCGCAAGGCCAAGGGTCAGTCTCCGGTATGCAGCCGGCCGCACGGACACCAGAGCCTGCGGAGGTGGCGGGACTATAGCATTGGCTGGAAAGAAGCCGGCAGCAAGTGCGCTAACGCTATGCTTCCGCGGTTACACAGGCATGACCCGTTGATGACGGGCCAGCCAGGTGGGGAAGGGGTGACACTCAGGTGAAGGGACTGGTGCTGGCGGGTGGCAAGGGATCCCGGTTGCGTCCGCTGACCGCAACCGGCGCCAAGCAACTCGTGCCGGTGGCGAACAAGCCGGTGTTGTTCTACGCCCTGGATCAACTCGTCGAGGCCGGAATCACCGACATTGGCATCATCACCGGTGACACCGCCGCGCAGGTCATGGAAGCGGTCGGCGACGGCTCGGCATTCGGCGCCAAGGTGACCTACATCCCGCAGCCACAGCCGCTCGGCCTTGCGCACGCCATCATCACCGCCCGGGATTGGCTGGGCGATGACGCATTCTGCATGTTCCTGGGCGACAACTTCTTGCGTGGGGGCATTGGCCGCTACGCCGACGCCTTCCGCGAGCGCCCGATGGCCGCGCAGATCCTGCTGCGCCGGGTTGAGGATCCCTCGTCCCTGGGCGTCGCGGTGCTCGACGAAAACGGGCGCGTTGCGCGCCTGGTCGAGAAGCCAAAGGAGTTCGTCTCCAACCTCGCGGTGATCGGCGTCTACTTCTTCAGCCCGCAAGTGCATGACGTCACGCCGCGCCTGGCGCCCTCTGGCCGAGGCGAACTGGAGATCACGGACGCCATCCAGGGGCTAATCGATGACGGCGGGGAGGTCCTGGCGCAGACGATCAGCGACGACTGGATCGACACCGGCAAAAAGGACGACATGCTGGAGGCAAACCGCCTCGTCCTCAACCTGCTGCAGGGGAGAATCGAGGGGATCGTGGATCCAGATTCCACTCTGGTCGGTCCGGTCGTGGTGGAAGCGGGTGCGCGCATCAGCGGGAGCACGATCCGGGGTCCGGTAGTCATCGGCGCGGGCACGACACTGCGTGATGCGTACGTCGGCCCCTTCACCGCTATCGGCCCAGACTGTCTGCTGGAGAGCTGCGAGATCGAAAACTCGATCATGCTCGCCTCAAGCACGGTGCGCGGCGTGGAGCGACGGATCGCTGACTCACTGATCGGCCGCGAGGTCGTGATCGAAGGCTCGCGTCTGAAGCCTCATGCAATCCGCCTGCTACTGGGAGATCACTCGCGTGTCGACATCATCTGATCTCAGCGGCCAGCGCGTCCTGGTGACGGGAGCATCCGGTCAGCTCGGACACTACCTGCGCGCGCAACTGCCAGCGGCCGGCGCAACGGTCATCACCACCGGCCGCCAGGTTGCTCCGGGCGTCGATCACGCCGCGGACCTGGCAGATGCGGGAAGCGTTACGGCGCTCCTGACGGCGGTCCAGCCTGACGTCATCATTCACGCCGCTGCCTGCACCGACGTTGACGGCATCGAGCGCGAGCCGGATCGCGGCCGCCTGGGGAACGAGGTTGCCACGCGCAATCTCGCTGAGGCTGCCGCGGCCCAGGGCGTCTATCTGCTCGCCGTCAGCACCGACATGGTGTTCCCCGGCGATGGCGGCGCACCGTACGCCGAGGAGGCTGCAACACGCCCCATCTCCGCTTACGGCGCGTCCAAACTGGCCGCGGAAGAAGCCGTCCGCTCCGCCAGCCCGGCGTTCGGGATCGGGCGCACGGCCTGGCTGTATGGGGGAGCGGGAAAGCATTTCCCCCGCACCGTCCTGACCGTGCTGCGAGACCGGGGTGGCATGGAGGTGGTTGACGATGAGAGCGGCAGTCCCACCTTTGCCGGAGATCTGGCGGCGGCACTGATCCAGGCGGCGGCTCTCCGGGCGCACGGCATCCTGCACCTGGCGAACGACGGGGGAACATCCCGCTTCGGCCTGGCCCAGGAAACCGCGCGGCTGGCGGGCCTCTCACCCGCATCGGTGCGGCCGATATCGACGGCGGAATTCCTGGCTCGCTACCCTCTGCCCGCAGCTCGACCCGCCGATAGCCGGCTGGCCAACATCCGGGCTGCCAGCCTGGGTGTCACCTTGCGCCCCTGGTCCGCTGCACTTGCCGATTACGTGCCGCACCTGGCGGCGGAATTGGGCCTGAACCGCCCCCAGTAAAGGACGTGTTTCCATGCGCATTCTCGTTACCGGTGCAGCCGGGTTCATTGGCTCAGCGTATGTCCACCACGTGCTGACCCACCAGCCCAACGACGAAGTCATCGGCCTGGATTTGCTGACGTACGCCGGGAACCTGACCAATCTCTCCGACCTGCACGCGGAAGAGCGCTTCCGCTTCGTGCAGGCGGACATTGCTGACGCCGAAGCGATCAACGACATCACTGACGATGTCGACGCCATCGTGAACTTTGCGGCGGAAACGCACGTGGACCGCTCACTGCTCGACCCGCAGGCGTTCGCCCGCGCCAATGTCATTGGCGTGATGACCCTGCTGGAGGCCGCGCGCAGGCGAGGCCTGAGGATGCTGCAAGTGAGCACCGATGAGGTCTACGGCCATGTACCGGAAGGCACGCTGGCGACGGAGGATCACCCACTGCGCCCGCGATCTCCCTATGCGGCGGCCAAGGCGGGCGGCGAACTGATGTGCCAGTCCTACGCCATCTCGTATGGCGCGGACGTGGTGACCACGCGAGGCGCGAACACTATCGGGCCACGCCAGTACCCGGAAAAGTTGGTGCCGCTCTTCGTAACGAACGCGCTGATGGATGAGCCGCTGCCAGTCTATGGCGATGGCAGGCAGATCCGGAACTGGTTGCACGCGGAAGATCATGCGGCGGCCATTGACCTCGTCCTGCGCCAGGGCCGCAGCGGCCTCGCCTACAACGTGGGCGCTGATCACGAGCGCGAGAACCTCGAGGTCGTGCAGGCGATCCTGGACCGCATCGGCAAGCCACGCTCCCTGGTGCGTCACGTCGAGGACCGCCCCGGTCACGACCGCCGCTACGGGATCGACACCACCCGAATTCGCCAGGAGCTCGGTTGGCGCGAAACACGCGACTGGCAGCAGACCATGAATGACACCATCGACTGGTACCTGAACAACCCGGAGTGGTGGCGGGCGATCCGCGAAGGGGACGAGCGCTTCGCCACATATTACGAACAGCAGTACCGGAACCGATTGCAGAACGCACAACCCGGCGTGGCTGTCACATAGGTTGCCAGAAAACCATCACGACAACGCCGAAATCGAGCGGTATACTCCGGGCCACATGCAAGTGCCGATGGACGAGGTGCGCCGTGGTGGCGTGGCGTCCGCGGTGCACCCCGTGGAACATGGCGTGGGGCGCTCTGCATACGAGAGTGAAACCCGCTCACGGGGAGCGGCGACGAATGAGTGCGCGAGGCCGGGCGATGTCGCGCCGGCTGTAGGCGAGTGAAGGAGTGCGAACACCATGGCAACGACTGTCGCGGCGCCGGGCCGAGTTGCGGTGCGCATGACCGTTAACGGCGTTGAATACGCCGCTGAAGTCGAGCCGCGACTGCTGCTCGTCAGCTTCCTCCGCGAGAACCTGGGTCTGACCGGCACGCACATTGGCTGCGATACCAGCCAGTGTGGCGCGTGTGTTGTGCACGTGAACGGCGAGCCAGTCAAGAGCTGCACGACGTTTACCGTGCAGGCGAACGGCGCAACCATCACCACCATCGAAGGCATGGCCAGGAATGGTGAATATGACGCGGTGCAGATGGGCTTCTGGGAGATGCACGGGCTGCAGTGCGGCTACTGCACCCCCGGCATGATCATGAACGCTTCCGCCTTCCTGGACCGCAACCCGGACCCGACCGAGGCGGAAATCCGCCACTCGCTCGAGGGCAACCTCTGCCGCTGCACTGGCTACCAGAACATCGTCAAGGCGATCCAGTACGCGGCCGACCAGCGTCGCGGCGGCGCGAAGAAGCCGGGTGAGGGCACCGACCTCGCGTTCGAGCATGTCCAGGGCCTGGACAAGGATCCTGAGAACCTCAAGGAGTGGGGCGATCAGGTCGCTGGCGCAGAGAGCTAGCGAAAGGCGGCATCCCACACGCAGGCGATGCGCCAGGAGCTGAGGCCCTGGCGCATCAATGCAGACGGTGAGGCGGCGACGGCGCCGTCCGAACGTCCCTGGAGGGGAGTGTCATGACAGCAACCGTTGAGGCGCCGCAAAAATACGTCGGTCAGCCACTGCGCCGGCGTGAAGACCCGAAGCTGATGACCGGCTCCGGCCGCTTCCTGGATGACATCAAGCTGCCTGGCATGGCCTACGCTGCCGTGCTGCGTTCGCCAGTCGCGCACGCCAACATCCGCGGCATCGACACCAGCAAGGCGCAGGCCATGCCGGGTGTCGTCGGTGTGTTCACCGGCGAGGACCTGGCGGATGTCAACCCGCTGCCCTGCGCCTGGCAGGCGGCTGGGGTCGATAACTTCGTCAATACCCCGCGCATCCTGGCGCTCGGCGCTGTGAAGCAGGTGGGCGATCCGATCGCGGTGGTCGTCGCGGAGAGCGTCTACCAGGCCAATGACGCGCTGGAGGCGATCGAAGTCGAGTTCGATGAACTCCCTACCGTCACCGACTCGCGGGAGGCCATCAAGGACGGCGCGCCGCAACTCCACGAGAACGCCGCCGGCAACGTCGTCATGCACTGGACGTGCGGCAAGGACGCGGCGACGGTCGACCGGGCCCTCTCCGAGGCCGAGGTTCGCATCAACCAGGCGCTGACGAACCAGCGCCTGATCCCGACCGCCATGGAAACCCGTGGCGCGGTCGGCCAATACGAGGCAGGGACCGGGGACTACACGCTCTGGGCAACCTCCCAGGCGCCTCACGTCCATAAGCTGCTCGTCGCGGCCTTCATCCTTGGCGT
Organism: Chloroflexota bacterium; assembly: GCA_030852885.1. GTDB lineage: Bacteria > Chloroflexota > Chloroflexia > Thermomicrobiales > UBA6265 > JACCXM01. Next base: position 28,186 of record JALYWD010000260.1, read on the forward strand.
GCCAGAGCAGAAGGTACGCGTGATCGCGCCGGATGTCGGTGGTGGATTCGGCTCCAAGATCTTCATGTATTTCGACTACCCGCTGGTGCTCTGGCTCTCGAAGAAGCTGGGCCGCCCGGTGAAGTACATGGAGGACCGCACCGAGAACTACCTGCACACCACGCACGGGCGCGATCACCAGACGGATGTGGAGATCGGCGCGACGCGGGACGGCAAGATCACCGCGCTCAAGGTGAGCACGCTCGCGAACCTGGGCGCCTATCTTTCGACGGTGGCGCCCGGCATTCCCACCACGCTCTACGGCCGCATGGTTGCTGGCTGCTACAAGATTCCGAACATCCACGTGGACGTACGTGGGGTCTACACCAACACGGCCATGGTCGATGCCTACCGTGGCGCGGGCCGGCCAGAGGCCACCTACGTCATCGAGCGGGTCTGTGACCTGGTCGCGGATGCCACCGGCCTCGATCCGGTCGAGGTGCGGCGTCGCAACTTCATCCAGCCGGAGGATTTTCCGTTCGATACCGGGATTGGCATGTTGCCGTACGACAGCGGCAACTACGGTCCGGCACTGGATCGCGCACTGGAAATTGCCGGCTACGAGCAACTGAAGGCCGAGCAGGCGGCGCGCCGCCAGAACAATGCGCAAAAGCTTCTCGGTATCGGGGTCTCCTCCTACGTCGAGGTCTGCGGCATCGCGCCTTCGAAGTGGATCGGCCTCGGCGGCGAGGGCTGGGGCGCTGGTCTCTACGAAAGCGCCATGGTCCGTGTCTATCTCACCGGCAAGGTGACGGTGACCACCGGCTCGCTGCCGCACGGGCAAGGTCACGAGACCTCGTTCGCGCAGTTGGTGGCCGACGAGCTTGGCGTGCCGTACGAGGACATCGAGGTCGAGCACTCTGACACCAAGGGCGCGCCCTTCGGCTTTGGCACCTACGGCAGCCGCTCCCTGGCAGTGGGCGGCACCGCCATTCACAAGAGCGTCGCCAAGATCCGCGAGAAGGCCCGTCTGCTGGCCGCCCATCTCCTGGAAGCCGCGCCGGAAGACATCATTTACGAGAACGGCAAGGCCTACGTGAAGGGCTCGCCGGAAGCGGCGAAGACGATCCAGGACATCGCGCTACAGGCGCACATCGCCTACGACCTGCCGGCAGGCATGGAGCCGGGCCTGGAAGCGATCACGTACTACGACCCGCCGAACTGCACGTTCCCCTTTGGCACGCACATCAGCGTCGTCGAGGTGGACCGTGACACCGGCCACGTCGATCTGATCCGCTACGTGGCGGTGGACGATGTCGGCAACGTCATCAACCCGCTGATTGTGGACGGCCAGTTGCACGGCGGCATTGCCCAGGGCGTGGCCCAGGCGATGTGGGAAGGCGCGGTCTACGACGAGAACGGCGAACTGGTGACCGCGACCATGAACGAGTACGCGGTGCCCAAGGCCAGCATGTTCCCGATGTACGAGCTGGACCGCACCGTGACGACGACACCTGTCAACCCGATGGGCGCGAAGGGCGCGGGCGAGGCTGGCACAATCGGCTCAACGCCGTGCGTGGCCAACGCGGTGGTTGACGCGCTTTCCCACCTGGGGATCAAGCATCTGGACATGCCATACACGCCTGAGCGCGTCTGGCGAGCAATGCAGGCCGCGACGGCCTGAGACGTGTGGAGCAACGAGCAACGGCGGCTACGCCGGGGCGCGAGGGAGGAATGCCATGTTCCCGAATCAATTCGACTATCACCGGCCCGCAAGCGTTGATGAGGCTGTCGCCCTGCTGACAGCGGACCCAGACGCCAAGCTGCTCGCGGGCGGCCATTCGCTGGTGCCAGCCATGAAGCTGCGCCTGGCGTCGCCGACCGCTTTGGTGGACCTGAGCGGCGTGGAGGGCCTGGCAGGCATCAAGGCCAACGGCAACGTCACCATCGGCGCGATGACTACCTACGCCACCCTGCGTGACTCGCAGGAGCTTGCCTCGGCGCTCCCGATCATCCCGGAGACGGCCGACAACGTGGGTGACCCGGCCGTGCAGGCGCGGGGCACGCTCGGCGGCGCGCTCGCTCACTCGGACCCGGCGGCAGACTTCACCGCCGTCTTCCTGGCGCTCGATGGCTCGGTCGATGTCACCGGCTCCGGTGGCAAGCGCACCATCGGCGCCGATGAGCTCTTCGTTGATCTCTTCACCACCGCACTCGCCCCGGACGAAATCATCACCTCTGTCAGCTTCCCGGCGCAGAAGGCTGGGACCGCGACGGCGTACGAGAAGTTCCGCCACCCGGCCTCTGGCTACGCCGTCGTGGGCATTGCGGTCGCCGTGACCACCGGCAGCGGCGGCGCTGTCGAGTCGGCGCGCATCGCCGTCACCGGCGCGACGAGCAAGGCCACCCGCGCCACTGCCGCCGAAAGCGCGCTGCAGGGCAAGCCGCTGAATGACGAGTCGATTGCGGCCGCGGCCGCTGTCGCCGCCGAGGGCCTTGAGGTCAACGGCGATCACTTTGCCTCCGAGGATTACCGCCGGCACCTGATCGGCGTCCTGACCGAGCGCGCGCTCAAGAAGGCCGCCGCTGGGCGGTAGCGGGAGTAGCCCTCACCCCAACCCCTCTCCCCAACCCCTCTCCCGGTACGCGGGAGAGGGGCTTTTTTCACCCCGCTCGATCATCCCAGTTCGCGCAACGCCTTTGCCGTCTGCTCCAGACCCTCCTTGAAGAGATGCGGCGTGTTGCCGATCCCGATGCGCAGGTAGCCCTCGTAACCGAAGGCGGCGCCGGGCGCGAGCATGACCGAGTAGTCCTCGGCGAGCGTGTTGGCGAGGCCGGAGGAGGGGAGGTTCGCCTTGTACTTCATCATCGCCAGCAGCCCACCCAGGGGCGGGTTCCAGGAGACGATGTCCGCGTTCTGCGCAAACCAGGCTTCCGCGAAGTCGAGGTTCTGGCCGACGATGCGCTGCGTGCGCTCGGTGATCTGGTCGCGGTGCTTGAACGCGATCACCGCCAGGACGTCATTGAGCTTGCCCGGGCTGAGCGTGATGTAGTCGCGCATCCCCCAGCAGCGCTGCACGATCTCCTCCGGCGCGGCGATCCACCCCGTGCGCAGGCCGGGCAGGCCAAACGGCTTGGAGAAGGTGCCAGTGCTGATGGCGCGTGGCCCACGATCCCGCATGGGGCGGGCCAGGGGCGGCATGCCCGGGAGTTCCAGCCAGCGGTAGGCCTCATCGCTGAGCACCCAGGCACCGAGTGATTCCGCCAGGGCATAAATCTCGTCCAGTTGCTCATCGCTGAGCATCGCGCCGGTCGGATTGTGCGGCGTGTTGATCACGATCAGCTTCGTCCCGGGCGTCGCGAGGGCGCGCAGGTCGTCGAGGTCGTAGTGGAACGTGCCTTCCGTGCGCAGATGCCAGAGCGCGACATCGCAGCCGATGGCGCGTGGCACGCTGTTCAGTTGCTGGTAGGCCGGCGCAACGGCCACCACGCGGTCCCCGGGATCGAGCAGCTC
>JALYWD010000311.1 GCA_030852885.1 Chloroflexota bacterium
TGGATAACGGATACGCCGTTGGCGCGGTCAACATCTCCGGAGATCAGCCGATCATCCTCTGCGTGGATGGGCCCACTCTCGGCGGCTTTGTTTGCGCGGCGGGTGTGGCCTACGGCGCAATGTGGAAGCTGGGGCAGATGGTGCCGGGCCGCGACACGATCCGGTTCAAGGAACTAACCATCGACGAGGCGGCAGACCTGGCGCGAGCCACTGAGGCGCTGGTGAGTGAAGCCAGCCTGGAGCGGGTCTAGCATGGCAGAGCCCATTACGATTGATCTGAACTCGGACATGGGGGAAAGCTACGGGCGCTGGAACCTGGGGAATGACGCCGACCTGATGGAGGTCATCACCTCCGCCAACATCGCCTGTGGCTGGCACGGCGGTGATCCCGCCGTGATGCGCACTACTGTCGAGATGGCGGCGGAGCGGGGCGTTGGCATCGGCGCGCATGTTGGCCTGCCGGATCTCCTCGGCTTCGGCCGTCGCCGCATGCAGGTGACCGCCGACGAGATCTACGACTACTGCATGTACCAGTCCGGGGCGCTGCGTGCGTTCGCCGATGCTGCTGGCAGCCGATTGCAGCACGTGAAGCCGCATGGGGCGTTCTACGTCATGTGCGCTGCCGACCCGGAGTTGGCGGCAGCACTTGTGCGGGCGGTCAAGGCGCTCGGTGATGGCGTTGTCCTTTTCGGGATGGGCGAGATTGAGCCGCAACTCGCCGGGAAGGCGGGGGTCGGGTACATCCGCGAGGGGTACGTCGATCTGAATTACAACAACCTGGGCAACCTGGTCCTGGAGCGGAACAAGGGCGCATGGGACCCGGAGGAGGTTGCGCGGCGCGCGGTGCGGTTGGCGACCATGGCTGAGGTGGGCACGGTTGAGGGAGACACGCTGCCTCTCGCCGTTCGCACGATCTGCATCCATGGCGACGCGCCAAACTCTGGCGAGATCGCCCGCACCGTGCGCGAACGATTGGAAGAGGCTGGAGTCGAGATTGCGCCGATCACGGCCTAGAGCCGTTGCTGATCGTGAGCAGAAGGGAAGGCAAGCACCATGGCCGAAATCGTGAGCCCGCTACCAGGTCTGGTGGCAACCATTCATGTCAAGGCCGGCGACACCATCGCCGAGGGTGATCCGGTCGTCACGCTGCAATCCATGAAGATGGAAATTCCGGTCACGGCGGAGGCCGCCGGAGAGGTTGCCGAAGTCCTGGTAGCCGAAGGCGATGAAATCGACACAGGCGCGGTGATCGCGCGCCTGACCTAGGGGAGACCATGGAACGCAGCGGCCCGCTTTTTCGCAAGGTCATGATCGCCAATCGCGGCGAGATCGCCGTGCGCATCGCGCGGACGCTGCGCGAAATGGGGATTCCTTCGGTCGCGGTTTACTCCGACGCCGATATTGGCGCGATGCACGTCGAGGCCGCGGATGAGGCCTTCCACCTCGGCGGCGCCATGCCGGCGCAGAGCTACCTGAACCAGGATCGTATTTTCGAGGTTGCGCGCGAGGCCGGCGTGGATGCCATCCATCCCGGCTACGGCTTCCTTTCCGAGAATGCAGGATTTGCGCACCGTTGTGCTGAGGAAGGCATTGTCTTCATTGGACCCCCGGCCGCGGTCATCGAGACGATGGGGAGCAAGATCGCAGCGCGGCAAGCAGCACGCGCCGCTGGCGTTCCGATTGTGCCGGGGACGGAAGCGGCGGCCGCTGACGCTGACGAGATCGTCGCTATCGCCGCAGAGTTGGGCTATCCGGTGGCGATCAAGGCTGCGGGCGGCGGTGGCGGCTACGGAATGCGCGTCGTCCACACCGAGGCTGAGGTGAGTGACGCACTCGAAGGTGTGCGGCGCGATGCCGGTCGCGCGTTTGGCGACGCTACCGTCTACGTCGAGAAGTTTTTTTCACCTGCGCCACGGCACATCGAGATCCAGGTGCTCGCGGACGCGCATGGTCACGTGGCTCACCTGGGCGAGCGAGAATGCTCGCTGCAACGCCGCTTCCAGAAGATTGTTGAGGAAACACCGAGCACAGCGGTAAGCCCTGACCTGCGCGCCCGCATGGGGGAGGCGGCTGTCGCCCTGGCGCGGCACGTCGGCTACCAGAATGCGGGCACCATCGAGTGCCTGGTTGATGACCAGGGTGAGTTCTATTTTCTCGAGATGAACACCCGCCTGCAGGTGGAACACCCGGTGACGGAAGAGGTCACCGGCGTTGACCTGGTGCGCGAGATGGTGCGCATCGCCGC
>JALYWD010000312.1 GCA_030852885.1 Chloroflexota bacterium
GCGAACGCCGCCCTGATCCGTGGCGCGTACCCGCTCGACCTGCGCGCATCCGGGGCGTCCACGGATTCCCAGCCCTGACGCCGGGCGAAGCACCGCGCCCACCAGCCTCCACGCTACGAGGTTGCCACCCTTCACACGTGTCGGACCTGAGCCAAGTCGAAGAATCTCGCTTGCCAGCCACAGGGTTCGAGGCGTCGTCCACCTTCGCCTGTCATCCTGAGCCCGCAGGCGAAGGATCTCGTCGTCCCTCTCCCCCTCGCACCCAGCCCGTTCCCTTCTCACCACTCCCTCCAGGTGTCATCTCGAGCGCAGTCGAGAGATCTCGGCCTCGCCCACCGCCGAGCAACGACGCCTGCACCCGAAGCCCCTGGCGCCCTCGTACCCTGCGGCCGGTACACGAGATCCCTCCTGCGTCGGGATGACAGCGAAAGGTGGACGAAACCTCGCACCTGGGCGGCTAGTGACGCAGAGATCTCTCGACTCCGCTCGGGACAACACCTGTGGGTGGGGGTGACTTTGGACCGTGGCGGTTAGGGGACGAAGTCCTTCGACTGTGCCCAGAGCCAACCCGCCGTGCCTTACCGCTGCAACCCGTGCCAGCGACTACGTAAGCGGGCGGTTGAACCGTGTGTAGGCGCCCTGCTCCAAAACCGCGTGGAATGCCAGTCGCTTCAGCACCGCCTCGCTCTGCGTGTTGCCTTTGGTGACACCGGCCCAGATGGCCCTGGCGCCCAATGCCTCCTGCCCGTAGGCGATGAGCGCCGCGCAGGCGGTGGTGGCGTAGCCCTTGCCGGTGTACTCACCGCCGAGCCAGTAGCCCAGCACGAAATCCTCGGGGGTGCGCGGGTTCAGGTCCACGCGACCGACCAACTGCTCACCGAGCCAGACGCTGAAGCGTGCGTTGCGGTTCTCTGGGTCGGCCAGGTCCTCGGCGACACTTTCGGGCGTCGCCTCATCCAGATCAAGATAGTCACCGTGCTGGATGAGATGCTCCCGGTTGCGGTCTCCAAGCGCGTAGTAAGCGTCCGTATCTTCGGGCAGCAGTTCGATCAGGCTCAGGCCCGGCATGGCTGTGGGCAACGTCAGCCGTTCGGTCGCAGCGTGCCTCTCTGCTTCCTCATCATCGAGCCGGTCCAGCCACGCGAGGGTCGGCGCGACCAGGTCATCCAGGGGCGTCGTCGTATCCAGCGAGAGGCGCGAATCGATAATTGCGCAGGTCGCGCCCGGCTGGGCCAGGAAGCGCTGCACACCGGTCACCCCATCATCGGCGGATATCATCCCTGTTGAGTGACATCTTCGCCATCCAGCCAGCCTCATGCACAAACTTGCAGCCATCTCGCGTGTTTCATGGGTACAATGCGACCTTCGCGGCGGCGTAGCGCCAACGCAATACGGACACGGTCACCGCACTACGGTGTGCGGAGATGTGAGAGGAGCGTTCCCGCAATGTCGAATGCACCTGAGACCGGACGATTTGCTGCACTCCACCGGGCACTGCAGGCCGGGGAGATGTCGCGCCGCGAGTTCACCCTACGCGCGCTCGCGCTGGGCGTGGCAATGCCGGTGATCTCCTTTGTGCTGCGCGCCGAACAGGTGAAGGCCATGCCGGGCCGCCACATCGGCTGGAGCATTGCGGCGCAGGGCGTGGCTGGCGCACCCGATACCGGCATGGACGGCCGCACCCGGGGCGAGGGCGGCGAGCTGAAGATCATCCAGTGGCAGGCGCCGAGCATGCTCAGCCCGCATGTCTCCACTGGCACCAAGGACTACCTGGCAAGCTGCCTGATCACCGAGCCGCTGATGCACTACATGCCAGACGGCCTGCTGATCCCGAACCTCATCACCGAGGTGCCGACGGTCGAGAACGGCATGCTGGGTGAGGATCTCAAGAGCGTCACCTACAAGCTGAAGGAAGGCGTGACCTGGAGCGACGGCGAGCCGCTGACGGCTGAGGACGTGGTCTTCACCTGGCAGTGGGTGACCAACCCCGAGAATGCGTCGGTCTCTGCCGGCGTCTACGCCTCCATCGCCAACATCGAGGCGACTGACGACCTCACCGCCGTGGTCTCCTTCGATGAGCCCAACGCCAACTGGGCAGAGCCGCACGCCGGCACGCTCTGGGGCTACGTGTACCCGAAGCACATCCTGGACGTGGAAGACGGCAAGGCGGCGCACGATGCCTTCCTGCTCAACCCCGTCGGCACTGGCCCGTACAAGGTGGAAACCTTCACCCCGAACGACCAGTGCATTTACGTGATGAACGAGAACTACCGCGAGGAGAACAAGCCGTACTTCGAGCGCGTCAACCTCAAGGGTGGTGGCGACGCCGCCTCCGCCGCGCGCGCCGTGCTGCAAACGGGTGACTACGACTACGCCTGGAACCTGCAGGTGGAGCCGGACATCCTGGCCGAGCTGCTGAAGGGCGGCAAGGGCGAGATCATCACGATCGCCGGCACCTCGGTCGAGCGCATCGAGATGCAGTTCGCGGACTGGAAGACGGAGACCGACGGCGAGAAGGCCAAGCTGGGCACCGTCAACCCGATCATCGGCGACAAGGCCGTGCGCCAGGCGCTGAACCTGGCCTGCCAGCGCGATCTGATCGCGGAGCAGCTCTACGGCGAGGGGCAGCCGGCCACCGCCAACATCCTGTCCGGTATCGCGGCCATGGCCTCCCCGAACACCTCGTGGGAGTTCAACCTGGAAGAGGCCGGCAAGATCCTGGACGAGGCCGGCTGGGCGATGAATGGCAGTGTCCGCTCCAAGGATGGTGTGGACGCCAGCATCACCTACGTCTCCTCCATCAACCCGGTGCGCCAGAAGACGCAGGCGATCAACAAGCAGAGCATGGAGAAGCTCGGCTTCCAGGTGGAGCTGCGCCAGGTGGATTCCGCGGTCTTCTTCGATGGCTCCCCGGGCAACGAGCAGAACATCAACCACTTCTTCAATGACATGCAGATGTACACCAACAACTCCACGACGCCGATCCCGGTGGCCTACATGATTGGCTGGTACGCCGGGCCAGAGGGCGAGAATGTGGCGCAGAAGGCGAACGACTGGAATGGGCAGAACTACTGCCGCTTCCAGAACGCCGACTACGACGAACTCTTCGACCAGGTGCGCCTGGAGACGGATATCGCCAAGGCCGCCGAGCTGTTCATTCAACTGAATGACATCATCATCAACGAGGTCGCGGTGATCCCGCTGGTGAACCGCGCGGCGGACAAGTACGCAATCTCGACCACGCTCTACGACGAGAATGTCGGCGTGAGCGACTTCGAGGTCAACTACTGGAACATCGCGAACTGGAACCGCAAGGCCTAGTTCCGCGACGATAGCCGGGGTGGCAGGTTCGCCCGCCACCCCGGCGTCCATTTTCCGCCGGGAACTCTGTGAATTCGGAAGCTCATGCCCCTGCTCCAGGCCGATCTGCAACCCGCGCTCTCCGCCCTGGCCACCGTCGAAGCGGCGGCGGTCACGCTGATGGGCGTGGCCCTGCAGGCCTCGGCGGACGGCGACCTGGAGACGGGAGAAGACCTGGATACGATCCTGCGCGCGGCCCAGTGCCAGGACGAGCAGCACTACCACCTGCTGACCAGCACCGGCGGCGAACCCCTGGCGACCACCTTCACCATTGCGCCCGACATGCTGGCGGACCGCACCTTCCTGCTGATCTTCCTGCTGGAACTGAAGGCGATCACCATGGCCGGGTACATGGCCCTGGCGCGCTCCTGGGCCGAGCTGGGTGACCTGGACCAGGTCGAAATCTGCTACCAGATGGGGCTCGTGGATGGGCAGCACGCCGCGCTCTTCCAGGCGCTGGTGGGCCTGCGCCCCGCCAATGACCGCGCCTTCGCCCGCTGGCTCTTCGCGAACGCGGAGGAAGCCACGGACGCGCTGACGCGCCTGGGCCTGCTGGAGGGGGAGGGCGACAGCGCAGATTTCCCCGGCCCGGTCGACCGCATCTGCCGCGGCATCTTCGGCCTGACCCCGGAAACTACCAGCGAAATGACGGCCCCGCGCCAGAGCTGACGCGGCGTGGAGAACTGGTGTCGTCTCGAGCTTGCCGAGAGACCTCGGCTGGACGAGCGGCGCAGGGACAACGAGATCCTTCGACTTCGCTCGGGATGACACGTTTCTGGTGTCTTCCCAGCCCCACCGTTGTGGACATGTGTCGCTGAGGGAGTTTTGCCATACGGCATCGTTGAGGGCCGTCGCCACCATCTTTGCATTCGGTGCCCCTCGCGATGTTGACACGCGGGCCATCGGTGAATTGCTCTGCGACTTCGTAATAGGACCTCCCGCATTTTCCTGCTACAGGATAGGGGCGCACGAGTGAAGACGAGAGCGGTCCAACGCCTGTGCTGTGATCCTACAGCCATCCTATTTGCTTACTCGCTTCGGCCCGCCGATTGATGGGAGCCTAGACAATGGACATGACGATCCTGACAAATGCAGAGCTGTTCGGACTATGGGCGGACGCGTTGAAAGAACTTCGCCGACGTGGAATTACCCGGTCCGCTAATAGTCCGGTGGCAGATTATGGGGAGCTAGTCGCCGCTCAGCGGCTCGGCCTTGAGCTAGCAGGCAACTCGGCGGCGGCCTACGACGCGGTCAACCCCGTAGACGGCACGCGATATCAGGTCAAGGCACGGCGCATGAAACTTGGTGAGAAAGGTCCTCAACTGAGCGCCATCCGAAATCTTGATCAAGGAGGTTTTGACTATCTAGTCGTTGTGTTGTTTGAGGAAGATCTCGCACTGCGTGGGATGTGGAAACTGCCGATTGAGGTCGTTCGCGAACACGCGGTATACCGAAGTCACGTCAACGCCCATATTCTGCACGCCCGCGACGCAGTCCTGACTGATCAACGGGTAGAGCAACTTGCATAGGTCCAGATAGTCGCAGTGACAATTGACCGCCGAACCCCATCGCCCCCGGCTTCTGTCAATCTCGCAAGGCCGGGCGGAACACTCCGCGCCGCCCTATCCTGTTGGGCCACCGAAAAAGAAGCCGAAATGGAGATTACATGACCGCCATGTCGATTCCACCTCTGGGAAAGCTCTCGCGCGTTGACGCCCGGACCGTGTGGCGGCATGAAGCGTTGGATTTCACGCCATGGATCAGAGCCAACATCGATACGCTCTCCGAAGCGCTCGGTATGGAATTGGAGCTGCCGGAGACTGAAGTGCAAGTGGGCGATTTCTCCTGTGATGTCGTGGCCCAGGAAGTCGGCACGGGGCATCTAGTGATCATCGAAAACCAGCTGGAGGCTACTGACCACGCCCACCTTGGGCAACTTCTCACCTATGCGGCGGGCCTCAATGCACGCGGCATCGTCTGGATTTCTCCCCAGTATCGACCTGAACATCGGCAGGCTATCGACTGGCTCAATGCCAACACCGGTGAAGAGTTGGTTTTCTTTGGAGTTGAAGTGGAACTGCTCCGAATCGGAGACTCGCCGTACGCGCCGCATTTCAAAGTGGTGGCCCTGCCGAACGATTGGCAGAAGGCCGTGAAAGCGAGAGTTCGGCCTCAGCCGAACGATCGGGGGTTGGCGTACCAGCAGTTCTTTACCGACCTAATTCACATCTACAAGCAACGGTTCCCCTCGCAACGGACAGCGAACAAGGCCGGCGTCAACTCATGGCTCACCTTTGCCAGCGCAGGCCGCTCTGGGTTCGCGTTTGCCGTCGCGTTTGGCAAGGACGCCCTGTTGCGAGTCGAGTTGTATATCGACGTCGGGGACGGCGTCACGAACAAGGAAGCGTTCGACGCACTATTCGCTCAACGAGATGCCATTGAGGAGGAGATAGGGGAACCAGTCACATGGCAGCGGTTGGACTCGGCTAGAGCCTCACGCGTTGCCGTTCAGCGCAAGGGGCAAATTTCAGATGACGATCCGCTATTAACAGAGCACTTGAACTGGTGTGCAACGATGGTCGGCCGATTCCGCCAGACATTTAGCGACCGAGTCAAGGCGTTGCAACTCGAACGCAAGACCAACAATGGATCTATCCAAACCGAGGACCTGCTGACTCACGAATAACGCGCTCTGAAACAGCTTTACATGCGCGTGCCGTTGATGCCTGCTGAGTAATCAACATAGCTCTGGCGGGCTCTCGCGTCCTTGCTGCGTGGCTAAAACGTGTCCACCCGATGTCCACGGACTGTCCACGAGCCAGTTCAATTAGGTCCGATCTACCCCAACCGAGAGTAAGCATGGAAGAGGAGATTCGCCGTCTTCATGTGGGTTAGATTGGTGTGGGCTGGTGATCACTGGGGTGAGTCAGTCCCCTTCTGAGCCTCGCTGTATCACGGCGCCGCGCTACCGCTTGCGGACACAGAAGCCGGACGCGCAGGAGAGCGGGCGGGCATCGCTGCGGCAACCCACCGTTTCCAGGCGGACGGCTCCTGGCCGCGGGGCGACGAGCGATGTACCTCCCGAGCAAATCCTGTGGCTAACTCCGTACATCGCGGATTTCACCGCCCTCGACCGTGAAGTAGGTGATCGCGGCGTTGTCGGTCTCCCGCTCCCCACCCCCCTCGTCGATCACGCCCTGGGGGTCAGCGATGGACTTCACCGCATACTCGCCGTCGGGCAGGATTTCATCGCCCAGGACGACCCATTGGTCGTAGAGATCGGCACGGTAGGTATCAGCCCAACCGGGTGAGAGGCCCTGCCGGTCGGCATTGCAGGTGGTGTACTGGCCGGAATAGTCGCCCTCACGACGCTGCGTATCCATGATGCAGTAGCTGGTCTTGATGCCCTCTGTCTTCATTGGCCGGTAGGCCCCGGTGGCGTCCTGTCCGAGCAGGCGGTACTCGGCGAATCCAGCGAAGTGGAAGTGGTTGTGTTGGGGATGAAAGATGAAGTCGCTGGCGACGCGTCTGCGCTCGGTCAGATTTCCCCCCACTGGCGCATCGTACAGGTTCTGGTAGATCGGTTTCGGTTTGTCGTCGGTCGGATCGACGTCGCTCTCCAGTTCAAGCCGCCCTTCGCCAGCGTTCCAGACGGTGTTGGCGAAGCGCAGGATGTGCTGCGTCGCCCTGTCCTCGTCGGGATGCATAGCAAATGAGAGGTTGCTCACCGGCCGCGTGCGCAGATTCGGGTAGAGCGTTGGGGCGCCGCATGCTCCCCTGCGGCACTCCTGATTGCCGGGGCATTCCGAGTTGGTGCAGCAATCGTCGCTGGGGATGCAGGATCCCTCACACACCTTCGTGCCGTCGGAGCAGGGCGCGGGCGAAGGTGACGGTGGCGGCTGAGACTTCCTGTGGTCACGCTTGCGATCACGCTTGCTTTCGCGCTTCTGCTCGCGCTCGCGCTTCTGCTCGCGGTGCTTTTGACCGGCTCTCTTGCGCCGCCCGGCCTCGCCCGCTTCATGCTCCGGCACGCCAAGGAGGGCCGCTAATCCGCCTGCGGTGACCCCGGTCAGCACGCGCAGGGCATCACGCCGGGTAGGCGCACGACCGACAATCCTCGTGAGGAGGTCAAACTGGTACGTGTCCATATCGCCCTGTGGCCTCTTCGCGCGCTGCGCACCTGTTTCTGTGACACTATTCACTGTAGTCG
>JALYWD010000323.1 GCA_030852885.1 Chloroflexota bacterium
CCCACGTTCCCCGTGGCGGGCATCCCGTAGAAATGGCCCTCCGGCACATCGAGCAGGAAGTTCGGCGCACCCGCCTCTTCGGTCCACCAATCTGGCCGGGTGGGGCGGAAGTAGGCGTTGACGCGGCGCTGCACCTGCATCGGGAAGCCGAGATCCCCCAGGAACTCCGCTGCCCAGGGGCCGGTCGTTACGATCACCCGGGCGGTGCGGTAGCTGCCCTGCGCGGTGTTGACTCGCCAGCCCGCGCCGTCCGGGGTGAAGCCGGTCACCGGCTCGCTGGCGCGGACCTGGGCGCCGTGCTGGCGCGCCTGGTCGAGGTGCGTGAGGATGCCCTGCTCACAGCGGATGTACCCGGCGTTCTGCTCCCAGGTCGCGGCCATCCCGTCGCCGGGACGCACGCCAGGGAAGCGGGCGGCAAGCTCCTGCTCCGGCAGCCACTCCAGGAAGCCGCGCTCCACCATGGCGCCGGCGTTGCGAAAGCTCCGCGGGTTGGAGGCGGGGTCGAGAATACGCACCTCGCCGTTCATGTGCACGAGGTCCGTACCGGACGCATCGGCCAGGTCCTGCCAGAGCTGGAGTGCGCGGGCCGCCAGGGGCACGTAGCCATCGTCCGAGAAGGTGGACGTGCGGATCAGGCGGTGCGGCCCGTGCGTGGAGCCCTGGTTGTGCCCCGGCTCGAACATCTCGAGGCCGAGCGCGCGTTGCCCGCGCCGCGCCAGGTGGTAGAGCGTGGCGCTGCCCATGGCGCCCAGGCCGATCACGATGGCGTCGTAGTTTGTCTCCACGGGGTTCCCCTTCTTGCGCGGTTCAACGGCGTGTGCTGCTGTTGATCGTACGGCGTATTGGTGGCGTGGCGCTAGCGGGACATGGCCTTCCTGCCCCGCGCAGGGTGCGGGGCTCGCTTGCTGGCAACCCAGCGTTCGGCCTGTCGCCGTCCCACTGCTCCCCACGTTATCACCGCGGAACCGGCCAGGAGAACGGGACCCCACTTTCGCGCGTTGTTGAAGCGCCTCATACTCTGGGCAGTCCGTCCCGTGTCAACCTCGCGAAGGAGCATCGCTCGTGGCCTCTGCTGATTCCGCACCCACTCGCCGCGCCATCCTGCAGGCAGGCGGCCTGGCCGCGCTGGCCGGCGCCCTGGCCACCCTGCCTGCCCACGCGCAGGGCGATACTGGCATGGTGATTGCCCAGGCCTTTGCCTCGGGCACGCTCTTCCCCACCCAGGGTGATGCCGATGGACCGCCCTACACCCTCATCCTGTGGGGCGCTGATGGTCGCGGCCTGCTGGCGCTGACCGGAGAGTGGGCGGCCGTGCTGAACAGCGGCGCATTGCTGGCCGCGCTGGAGGCCGGAGCAGCGCCGCGGGCCGCCGTGGTGCTGCCCGCGCCAGCAGACGGCACAGGCCAGCAGCAGGCGTGGGGGTTGAAGCTTGTCTCCGGCTCCCCCGGCAGCGATGCCGACGCCGTCACCTACCAGGGCGACCTGCTGGACGATGCCGCCGCCTCGGACTGGCTCGGCACGCCCGTCACCGCCCCGGACGGCGCGGCCACCTTCGGCCCCGGCTACCTGGTCCTCATCGGCCTGGACGGGCTGGACATCAGCGAGAACGCCACCGTGCGCATCGCCCTCGGGTAGCGCGCAAAGTGGTCTGGCGCGCCTCCCCGCGCTCCCGTACCATCCTGCCCGGATAGCGGAGCAGGAAGGATGGCGACGATGCTCTTCTACTGCGCGTACACGTGGTTCCCGAATACGCGGCCCGAAACGGTCTGGCGGCGGGTCATACACCAGCACGAGCAGGGCGCGAACGCGCCGGATCTGATCAAGGGCTGGTACGACCTGGCGGGAGGCGGCGCGGGCTTTCTGCTGGTGGAAACCGGCGATCTGCGCGAACTGACGGCCATGCTGCGGCCCTACATGGACCTGATGGCCTGGGATATCCGCGCGCTCTCCGAGAACCGCTACGACGAAACGATCCAGCAGATACGGGACGCGCTGGCCCAGATGCCCGAGGGGACGTGATCTCCCCTCCCACCATGCGGTAACGCGAAGGAATCAGAACGCATGCTGCCCATTGGGCTTGGTCTCGGTGCGGCCGCCAGCATTGCGGTGTCCAGCAGTGTGGCGGGTTTGGCCTCGCGGCGGCGCACCCCCTATGTGGTGGCGTTCTGGTCGCAGATCGTCCAGTTGGCCGTCTGCCTCCTCCTGATCATGGTGCTGCGGCCGGGGCGGCTGGATGGCCAGACCCTGGCCGGGGTGGCGGCCGGGGTCATCGGCGGCCTCGGCATGGCGCTCAACTACCAGGCCATGGCGGCCGGGGCCCTCTCGCTGGTGGCGCCCATCACCGCCTGCTCCGTGGTGGTGCCCGTCCTCTTCTCGGTGGCCACGGGCGAGAGCCTGGCGCCCCTTGCCGCCGCTGGCATCGTCGCCATCATCGCCGGCGTGGTTATCGCCTCCATGCAGAAAGCGCCGATCCCGGAAGACCCCACGGATACCACCGTGGCCGGGGATCGCCGCGCGCTGGTGCTGGCCATCGGCGCGGCCCTGGCCTACGGTGGGTTCTTCATCCTCATCGACTTCGCTCCAGACGCCCCCGGCCTGAGCACCCTCTGGACCGCCATCGGCGTGCGCATGGGCGGGGTGGCCGTGCAGACGCTGCTCCTGCTGGCCAACCGCAAGACCGGGGTCGGGTTGGGGCAGGTTGCGCCCTTCGTGGTCGTCTCCGGCCTACTCGATTTCTCCTCGCTGCTCCTGATCAGCTACGGGGCCATGACCGCGTCCTACGCGCTGGTCACCGCCCTCGTGGGCCTCTACCCGCTGATGGTGATGCTGATCGGCGTGCTGCTGCTGGGCGAGCGGCTGACCCGCGTGCAAAGCACCGGCGCGGTACTGGCGATCACCGGGGTGCTGCTGGTCAGCCTGTAGCTCCACGCTGTGGAGACAGGCTCAGACCCAAGGCCGCGTCTGTGTCCACGATGCGGCGCTGGATACACGCTGTATCT
The DNA here is from genome assembly GCA_030852885.1 of Chloroflexota bacterium. Taxonomy (GTDB): domain Bacteria; phylum Chloroflexota; class Chloroflexia; order Thermomicrobiales; family UBA6265; genus JACCXM01. The sequence continues at coordinate 3,000 of JALYWD010000323.1, forward strand.
TCCATCCAGCAGGAACAGATCCTTTAGAGAGGAGCGCGTCCTGGAACGCATTGCGCTGATCTCGGATATTCACGGCAACCTGCCCGCCTTCGAGGCCACCCTTGCCGACATCGACCGCCGCAGCATCACCCGCATCATCTGTCTCGGAGATTTGGCAGGCAAGGGACCCCATGGCGATGTGGTCATCGACCTGTGCCGCGCCCGCTGCGAAGGCGTGATTCGCGGCAACTGGGACGAGGGCCTCGCGACGCACACGTCAACCGGCCCCACCCCGCGCTGGCATCAGGAGCGCCTTGGACCAGAGCGCCTCGCGTATCTCCGGGCGTTGCCCAACACCATTGACTTCGTTCTCAGCGGCCAGCATGTC
>JALYWD010000335.1 GCA_030852885.1 Chloroflexota bacterium
GACTTCAGGCCCCGGTAGCCGCCCGTCGTCAGCGCCTCGTTGATGGTGTCGTCGTAGGTGCGCTTGAACTCGGCCCAACCGTAGTCGGTCTTGAGCAGGTCCGCGATCAGCGGCTCGATGCGGAAGATCGGGGCAACGGTGACGGGCAACAGCGCCGTGACTTCCGCCACGTCGAGTTGCGGCAGCGGCACCCCGAAGTCGAAGACGATCGCCTCCAGCCCGGCATCGGCGTAGAGCTTGCGCACGTACTCCGTGTAGCCATCGCTGGCCACCGCCGCGTTGCGGGCATCTACGACGGCCTCCAGTGCCGGATCGCAGTCAAAGTAGGCGGCCAGGTCCCGAATCAGGCGCCGGTAGTAGACCGTGTCCTGCTTGGCGCGCAGCAATTCGCTCCGCACGTCGTCGGTGAAGTCGAGCCCAGCCTGCTCCATGAACTCCTGGGAGCCGCCGCCAAAAGCGGTGAAGTTCGTGAACTCTTCAGTCGTGATCGCGCCCCGGTCCAGGAATGGGTGCGCATGGACATCTGTAACGGAAAGCGCCGAAAGATCAGCCACGCCTAGACAACCTCCAGATAGGTCTCACGTTCCCACGGGTGTACGGTCAGGTTGTAGTTCTCCAGTTCGCTGCGGCGCACAATGAGCATGTGCTCCAGCGTAACCGGGCCGAGCGCTTTGGTGATGACATCGTCCGCCTCCAGCGCGGCCAGCGCCTCGGGCAGGGTGCGCGGCAGGAAGCCAAGGCTGGCGCGGGCAATCTCCTCCCGGGTCATGTGCCCGACATCACGGTCGAATGGCGGCCCGGGGTCGATCTGGTTGCGGATACCGTCCAGTCCAGCCGCCAGCACGCCCGTCAGGAAGAGTGCGGGCTGGCACGTGTTGTCGCCGGAGCGGAACTCCAGGTGCCGCCGTCCCCCGGGGCCAGGAATACGCACAATGCCGGAGCGGTTGCCGTAGCCCCAGTAGGTGTTGGCGGGCGCCCAGGAGCCAGGCAGCAGGCGCTTGTAACTGTTCACGGTCGGGGAACCGAGCGCGGTCAGGGCAGCGACGTGCTTGAGCAGCCCACCCATGAACCAGCGTCCGGCATCAGAGAGGGATTCTTCGTCGTCCGGGTTCGGCGTCAGGTCCTTCTCGCCAGTTGTGTCCCACAGGCTGACGTGCAGGTGCAGGCTGCACCCCACCCACTCCGCGAACACCTTCGGCATGAAGGTGGCCACGTAGCCGTTCTCGCGCGCGGCGTAGCGAATGACGTCTTTCACTGCCGCATAGTCGTCGATGGCCGCGAAGGGATCGCCGTGCCGCACGGAAATCTCGTACTGCCCGGGGCCGAACTCCTTGCCGATCTGGGCAACGGTCACGCCCATCTCGGTCAATTCCTCGACAACCTCCTGCAGGAACTCATGCTGCGTGGCCAGCCCGGCCTCGCCGAAGCTCCGCACGCCATCCGCGGGGTGGTAACTCCCGAACTCGTCCTTCGTCAGCAGGTAGAACTCCGGCTCCAGCGCGACCTGCGCCGTGAACCCCTCGGCCGCCAGCGCATCGACCTGCTCCTGCAAGCGGGTACGCGGACAACCCAGCCAGGGGGAGCCGTCCGGGTTCCGCAGCCAGGTGTGGACGCGCGCCGTGCCGGGGTAGCGAGGCAGCGTGACGTAGCTGCGCGGGTCGGGCACGGCCATCATGTCGCCGGTGTCCGCGCCGAGCGTCGCCGCTTCGGCCTGGTGGTCACGCGTATCCAGGTCGAAGTTCGCCTTGGCGAAGACGACGCCGCTGCGCACCGCGCTGCGGAAACCGTTGCGGGGAATCGTCTTGGCGCTCGGCTTGCCAGCCATATCGAGGTAAGTCACCCAGAGGTGATCGATGCCGTCTCGCTCCAGCGCCTCCAGCAGTTCATCGGGGGTGGTGGGGGTCGGGTTCTCGCTCATGTTCATCCTTCACGCGACTCGATGTCCATCATCAGTTTGGCCAGCAGGGCGATGCGTGGCGCCACGCTGCTGGTGACCACGTACTCGTCCGGGCCGTGATCCAGCCCGCCAATCGGCCCCAGGCCATCCAGCCCGGGCGTGCCCGCGTGGCCGGCGAAGCTGATATCAGAGCCGCCACCCGTGGCCGCGCCCTTGAGCGGGAAGCCCAGCTCCCCAGCAATGCGCACTGCCGATTCCTCCAGGCGCACCACGCCCGGCGTGCGCTCCATCGCCGGGCAGCCAGAGCCAGGATCCTGCACGAT
>JALYWD010000338.1 GCA_030852885.1 Chloroflexota bacterium
GTTCATGCCCCACGGCGAGGTGGTGGAGATCACGGAAGCCGGGCACGGCCTGCACCGCGACGCTACGGAGCGCTTTCTCGATGTCGTCGTGCCCTTCCTGCAGCGGCATACGGCCTAGGGGCGGCTGGACCGGAGCACGAGGAACCAAACCAGGCAAGAACATCACGCGCATCTGTCGCGGCAGCCACAGACTGCTCGGACGGTCGACGTGTATGGTGACCCCGGCAACGTACATCACGATGTCCTATCATCATGCGCCGCCATGATGCGCCGCCAGGCTGAGTGTGCTTCCACATGGGCTATAGCATCTGCAAGGCGCATTGCATTAACTCATATTTAAATACTTTATAATCAAATTTGACGGAATAGGCATGAAATACTACTTTTCGCTTTAGGAGATTTCCTCCATCCTCTTCTAGGGTCTCACGTGGGGTTGAGACCCTTGACACGTTGGACAGGTGGTCCTCAAGAGCGAGTGGATCGACGATCTAGCCCGTGATCTCAGTCTGACCAGCAGCGAGCAGCGTGATGCACGCCGGACGCGTCGTGGCGTAGTCGGTCGCCTACTTGGTGCGGCCGTCGCTGTCTCTTCCCTGGCCGTTACCAACACCTCGCCGGTCAATGCTGGCAAGGGCGGCGGCGGAGGCGGTGGAGGTGGCGGAGGAGGGGGAGGCGGCAACGGCGGCGGCGGTGGGAACAAATGTAAGAACAATAATGACTGTAACGGCGACAAGCGCTGCCGGGACGGCAAGTGTGAGCCGAAGAATTGCAAGAACAACAACGACTGTCCCAAGAACAAGCGCTGCCGCGATGGGGACTGCGAGCCGATTCCGAACGATGGCGGCGGTGGCGGCAATGGAGGCGGTGGTGGCGGAGGGACGGGAAGCAAGAACCTGAATGTCGCTCGGCTGTCAGACAGCGCGTTTGACCGTCTTCAAGGTCACGCTGAGAATGATCGTGACTTTGGCCTCCTGCGCGAATACTTCGCCCAGGACAAGGATTGGGAAGGCAAGGGCCGTGACGCTCTGGACGTTACTTTCCGGCAGCAACGTGTTCGCCAGGCGTATGGCCAAATGTTCAAGCAGCCGGGCGAATTCAAGTGGGCATATGTCGTATGGGGTGAGGAAGATCGAGGCGGCACATGGAGCCGCGGCTATGTCTGGAGCAATGGAAAGATCACCAATACCTTCTACGTCCAAAATGGAAACATTCGCGACGACGGAGGGCGTGTCGAGGCAGATGATGTGACCATTGAGGCGCCCTGGGATTCAATAACCGAGTGTGACATTGACAATGTATTGTGCTCCGGCGTCGTTCTCGGTGCATGCCTGACGGGAGGTCTTGCAATCGTCACATCGTGCGGTCCATCAATTGGTGCTACCTGCGCTGCAGGCACGGCTCTCGCGACTGAATGCGGTTTGCAAGGGGGCGACGCGATTGCTGGTTGCCGCAAATGGGCCTCAGAAGGCAATTGCCAGTGATGGTGGGGATGGCTCGCAAGTAGTCTCACCATGCCGTTGAAGGCCTCGCCTACCTTCTCACAGAGGACCAAACAGATGAAACCACACTGGCAACGACTGATCGGTTCGATTGTTTTCACGCTGGTAGTGATCGCTGTGCTCTTTGGTCGCTCCATCGTCTCGGGCCAGATTGACCTCCCCGGGCTGCTGGCAGGCTTCCTCTTTGGCACTTTCCTTACCTATCTGGCGTGGCCTGGTCTTGATTTTGAGCGGTGGCGGCGCTGGAAGTTCCCGAATCGCTAAATTGGCCACGTGACACTTATCGGCGTTGTCGGCACGTAGGAGTGCTGCCAGGAGAGACTTGTATGGCGGTGGCCAGGATCATCCAGGGCGCGGTTGTAGTCGCACTGATGGCAGTGACCCTCAGCACCGCGCGCGCTGAGGAAGCGTCCCCCGCAGCGGCCATCAGTCCTGAGCCGCTCACCGAGTGCACGGTCGAGCCTCGCCCCATGAGTGAGCTGCGGCAGTTGGTCATGCGCGGCATCGACGACTACGTGACGGGTGCCACCCCCGTGCCCGTCGCGGTCGCCGGGGCAGAGGAGGGCAAGCCGGTAGACGCAGAGACAGAGGCTGCCGTTACGGCGACTATTCTCCAGTTCACTGACTGCACCAACGCTGGCTATTTCCCCGGGATGGCTGCTCTTGCCACTGATGAGATGATGGCGCGTCCCCTGGGACGCGTCGCCATCTACGCCGGACACCTGTTTGCGGGCCGCCCGGGAACTCCGGCGCCATTCGAAACGCCCACGGCTGCCGCACTGGACGCCTACCTGATCACGCTCCAGTTTCCGCAGCCACTCCCGGAGGCGGAGCAGTCAGCCGTGCTCGAGATTCGCGATGTGCGTACCTTGGGAAACGGCCGCGTGTGGGCAACGGTGGTGACCGCCTCGCAGGCCGAGCCGAATCCGGAAACCGATACGGTCTACCTCCGGTGGTCTGGGGATCGCTACCTCATCGAGGGAACATCTCGAGGAGAGGCGGCAGATTCAGTGTCGCCATCAGCCACACCTGCTACGCCAAGCGCGGCCTGACTCATCACCCACGCCGGACGTCTGCTCAATCCTGCGAGAAGCGGTCCGGGCGGTATGGCGCGAAAAGCGGATCTGGTGGCTGCCCCAGGATCTCCGCCGCCAGGGCGCGGCCAATCAACGGGGCCAGGGTCACGCCGGAGTGGGTGATGGCCTCGAAGTAGCCTGGGATGCCAGGTACGTTGCCGACGCTCGGATAGCCATCCGCCGGCATCGGTCGCGGCGCGATGATCGCCTGCGTGGGTTGGGCCACGGCCAGCGTGGGAGCAGCGTTCGCCGCGAGTGCCATGACGCGGCCCACCAGCGGATGATCGACCGGCAGCGGTCCGTACGGGAGACCTTGCAGTTCGGCCACCTCGTCCACATCGAGCGCGATCAGCACGCGGCCGGGGCCGTCTGGCCGCATGGCGATGATGTCCCGGTCATTCAGCCGGGTCAGGGTCTCCACGCCGTCCGGCAGCGTGGCGCGCACGATCATGCCGGGGGAATCCTGCATGGGGAGATCGCGCCCGACCATGGCGGCGACAGCGGCGCCGCCTGCTCCAGCCGCGTTCA
>JALYWD010000366.1 GCA_030852885.1 Chloroflexota bacterium
GAGGGCATGACTGCATTCGTCGAGAAGCGGACGGCTGAGTTCCAGGATTAGCGCTGACTACGGAAACACGAGCGACGTCAGTCGTCCGCGAATCTGGTGCGTGGCTGGATCGTGGCGACTGGCGTAAATGCCGTTCTGTCTCCCATCGAGAGGCAGCGAAACGAGCGATATCGCGGACGACTCCACCACCTCTTCTCCATCCAGAACTTCAATCAGCATGTCCGCTGAATCGATGGCATGAGAGCTGTCATTGCTGACGACGTACGGTATGAAGTAGGTCCCGGCCTGGAAGCTCGCCCGACCCGTATCGAACGTGAGATTCACGTTGGCGGGGTCCGCTTCCCGGCGCTGCTGCTCCTGACCCAGGGCGTAGGCGATCAGCCCGACCACGACCAGGATACTCAGGGCTGTAATGACGCTTTCGGGAAACGAGCGGCGCGTGATCGTCTGCACGCTCAGACTGCCAAACGGCCGGCGGACGCGGCCATGGACGCGGGGAACGCCAGAAGTACGGTCTTGGTGTACATCTCCAGCCACGCCATGTTTGCGTCAATGCGTCCAAAAATCCACAGCACGCTGAAGGCAACGACCAGCGCGACACAGTAGGCCACGACCGTCTCGGAAAAAGCATTCAGGCCCGGCGCTGTCCGGACATGGCGCTTCCGCTCTCCACTGAACCCCGCGGCGAACACCACGCTGTAGGAAACCAGGAGTGAGAGCAGGATCACCAGCGGCAGATGGGTCAGTGGCGTAGCCGTCGCAATGTCATTCAAGTCGCCAACCGGCACGATAGCGAGACACACGAACAGCGCACCCGCCACTGCCGCCGCCAGCTCAAAGAGCTTTCGTTGCACGCCTGACATTTGCCCATGCATACGCAGCGAAGTGGCATCACCGGGGTCTGGCGCAAATCTGGAAGCGTCCATCGGCAACAGGTGGTTGGCAATCGCAACGCCCAGCGCCACCGGGGCCACCGCCACCGCAATCCTGCCCAGGGCGACCGTCCCGGGCTGGTCGTCCCCGATCTGTCCCAAGGCTGAGAAAATCACAATCAGCGACAGGATGGCGATCGCCAGCGCTTGCAGGGCATCAATCGCGTGGTCAATCCCCCGCCGTTCCGTTTGGTGGAATCCGATCCAGAAGACTGCCGCCCACGTCAGGAAGAACGCGAAAACCAGCAACCAGAGGGCATCAACGGGGCCCATCTGCTCACCGAGCCACCATGAGTCCACGGTAAAGACCGTCGGGATACCAACGAGAAAACCGCTGGCCATGCCGCGCACGGTGTCATCGAGGTGCTCCGACCACGTCGTGCGTTTCCTCTGTGATCGCGGCCGTTCGATACCAACCACAGTGCCCTCGCTGCGAGCCGTCGTTGGCCATCATAACGCCGATCAATCAGGACCGGGGAATGAAGGTCAGTCCGGTATAGTTGCCGGGTTTGGGAAGCGACACAGTTCAGCCGGGAAGGGCAAACAGCGATGCGGTTTGAAGGGCAGACAGCTATCGTCACAGGGTCGGCACGCGGCATCGGCGCGGCCATTGCGCAACGCCTGGCCAGTGAGGGGGCCTCGGTCATGATCGCGGACATCGACCAGCAGGCCGCCGCCGAGACCGCGGCAGCAATTGGTGAGCGCGCGGTCGGTCAGCAGCTTGATGTGACGGAACCGGTTTCCTGGGACGCGGCCGTGCGCAGCGCCATCGACCGGTGGGGCCGCGTGGACGCCCTGGTGAACAACGCAGGCATTGCAGGCCGCTCCGCGCCGATCTGGGAGTTGGCCATCGATGAGTGGCAGCAAGTCGTGGACATTGACCTGACTGGCGTCTTCCTTGGTTGCCGCTCCGTCATTCCCACGATGATCGAGACCGGCTACGGACGCATTGTCAACATCGCCTCAATTGCCGGCAAGGAAGGCAACCCCAATGCCGTCCCCTACTCGGCGTCCAAGGCCGGGGTTATCGGCCTCACCAAGGCCGTCGCCAAGGAAGTGGCCACGAAGGGCATCCTGGTCAACTCAGTTGCCCCGGCCGTCATCGAGACCCCGATCCTGCAGCAGGTCTCCGCGGAACACATTGCGTACATGACCAGCCGCATCCCCATGGGGCGCGTCGGCAAACCAGAAGAGGTCGCCGCGCTGGTCGCCTTCCTGTGTTCGAGTGATCTGTCGTTTTCAACCGGCGCGGTGTACGACATCTCCGGTGGCCGCGCCACGTACTAGCGCGCTGTTGCCTCCCGCAGCATGAGTGCTATCGCCGCCAGCGATTGCTCAGAGCCCGGGCCAATAAAGACATCATGCCGGGAGCCGTGAACCACCTGGACGCGCGCTCCCGGCGGCGTCTCCGCGAGCCGCGCCGCAATCTCCGGCGTGATCTCACCTCGGTGGCCACGCAGCACCAGGATCGGGCAGGTCACCTGCCCCAGCAACTCCCAGTCCGAGCGCGGCATGCACGCATCCTCGATGCGAGCAACGAGGTCCAGGTTGTGCCGCCAGCGGAGCGTTCCATCTTCAAGCGATTCCAGATCGATCGGGATGTCATTGCGCGCCCGGTCGATCGGCAGGCCCATGCCTGCTTCGTAGAAGCGCTCGGCCTCCTGGAGTGAGCCAAACACGCGCGGCAATGTCGCCATGCGCTCGCGAACGCGCTGCGCGCGAGCCTCGCTGATCTCGGGCGACGTGTCCCCCAGTACCAGCCCGGCAACCAGATCTGCCCGTGTGGCAGCGAGGTGGTAGGCCACAACTCCACCGTGCTTCCGTCCAATCACCACCGCCGGTCCAACACCGAGCTCGCCCAGGAGCGAGGCAACATCGGCGGCCATCGTCGCCGGATCGTAGCCATCCTCCGGTTGTTCGGTATCACCCCGGCCGCGCAGGTCCGGCACGATCACGTCACTCCACCCGGACAACACCTCGGCCAGGTAGTGCATGCCCTCCCCGGCCTGGAGGACGCCGTGCAGGATGACCACCGGCGGAAATCGCCCCTCCGGGGGTCCGGTCCACCGGCGAAAGGCCTGGTCGATTCCACCTGCTCTCACTCGGTCTGCCATTGCCGTGCTCACAGTCATGTACTCCGGTAGATGCGAAGTGCGTCAGCCAACAATTGCGTTGTCCGCTCAGTCTCTGGCATGAACCAGATGATGAGGTGGGACACACCCTGGTCCTCGAATTTCGACCACTCTTCGGCGACGTCCGTTGGATCCCGGAACGTGAAGCGCTCTGCCCCGCCAGGAAACTCCACCCCGACAGCTATCTCGGTAAAGGTCACCAGTTGTCCCACGGTGAGGTCAATATCGCCTGGGTTGCGGCCTACTTCGGCAAGTGCCTCATGAAACGTCGTCAGCTTTTCCGGGAGTTCGGCGGCGCGCCCCAGCCAGCAGGCATTCCATGCGTCCGCCTCACGCGCTGCCAGGCGAAGCAGCCGGGGCCCCTGCGTTCCCATCAACACAGGCGGTCCTGCCGGTCGCGGTCCGCGTGGCTCGTTGATGCAGTTCGGCGCTTGCTCGTAGGCGCCGGTGAAGTCCACCTTTCCTTCGCGGAGCAATGGCAGGATGATCGCCATTGCTTCCTCGAATCTGCTTGCAAGGTGGTCGAAGGGAAATCCGAAGGCGTCGAACTCGGGCTTGTGCCAGCCGGCGCCCACTCCAAAGATGAACCGCCCGTCGCTGACCTCGTCCAGTGCCGAGGCCATCTTCGCCAACAATGCGGGATTGCGAAAAGCCGTGCACAGCACCAGCGCGCCAAGTTCAACGTGTTCTGTGGCCTCGGCAAGCGCAGCAAGGAGCGTCATGCCCTCCCACACCCCGGTCGGTGGATTCCCGTTCCACTGGAACAGCAGGTGATCAGAGACCCATACCGAATCGAACCCGTCGGCCTCGGCTTGCAACGCCGAATCACGAATTGCGCGGTAACGCGGGGTCACGCCGTCGTCGGTGACTGCTTGCGGGAGCGTGAGACCAATCTTCATGCATTCCTCTCTCTGCGTGCCGCATGATGCCTTGCTTGAGGAATTGGCAGCCTGAACGCTTCCTGTGGCGATCAGGGTACAATCCGGACGAGTTGGCGAGCGTTCCGCTCGCGAGCTTCCGGAGTCAACCGTGCGAATTGGTGATCAGGGGAGCTATGGCAGGGCCCTTCGGCAGAGGACGCAACGCGCAGGAAACATTGCTTGCGGAAACGACCAGCAGGAGCCCGGTCACCGGTGGCTGGCGGTTCTCCCTGAAGGGGTCTCCGCGCCAGTACGATGACGTGCGGCGCATCATCGAAAGCGATGCCGGGGCGCAGGTCTATTTTGGGGAAGCCCTCACCTACGAGCGCGGAGCCGCGGTGGCGCTCTGGCGCGTGCAGGCTACCAGCTTTGCGTGGTTGCCCGCGCTGTACGACTGGTGGGCGGACATCGAGCGCATTGAGCCCGTGCGGGTCACCTTTTACCTGTATATTCCACCGGAGCTGAAATACCCCGCCATGGACCTGCGGGAGCACACGCCTGCGGATGTCGAGGCGTACATCAAGCAGCATGCACCCAGGGCCTGACACCCATCGGACGCACGAACCGCCGCTGCGATTTCTCGCAGCGGCGGTTTGCTTTGGCCTTGACGGAATCTAGTCCGCGCTGAGAGCGGCCGGCGCGACCTCTTGCAGGCTCGCCTCTTCCGCGGTTGCCAGCGCCTCGAGTCGTTCCGGATGCGCTTTCCAGCAATCTGGTACCGCGTCGGTGGCGCGGCAAAGCGCCACCTCATCTTCACCGTGGAGGGCCCAACCCAATGAGCACCGGTAGACCGGTTCAACCCTCCCACGCAAGGGTCCGCAATGCGCTCGCACCAGCATCGGACACCCGAAACGCCCCGGCTCCGCCGTCGTCTCTTCCGTGAGGAAGAGCGAGCGTCGCTCGCGGCTCATATGGTGATTTGTCCTTTCCGCAGGTGCACACGTGGCATCTGCGCCGTAACTGGACCCCAATTGGGTCCACCCGGAGTATACGCCCTGAACTCGGCTGCTCTGCATCACCATGAGACTGACTTTTCCGATCATCGACGAAGTCTGGCGACGGCTACTGCCCCGGCGCCTGTCAACGAAAGAATCCCAAGCACAGAGAAGGAAGCCTCGACGCCCGCCGCATCGGCGATCACGCCTGCCAGCGCCGGACCAACGACCATCCCGATGTCGCTGGACAGCCGCACCGCCCCCACGGCTTTTCCGCCACCGCCTCCCATTCTCAGGATGAGATCCCCCGCGGAGCTGTTGCCTGCAACCTGCCCCATCGCATACAGGGCCAGTGGTCCAGCGAGATACAACGGCGAGGGAGCAAACGGCGCCAGAACCAGACCCAGGCCTGCCAGGCCAAAGCCAACGCCCAGCGCAAATGGTGCGCCAGCCAAACTTATGGCACGTCCAAATGGGACAGCAGCGCCCAGGTGCACCAGATTCACGAACAAGAGCACGAGCCCGACGTCAGTTGCGTTCAGCCCAAACTTCTCCGAGGAAAGGAGTGGAATTCCCAACACCCAGATGGCGTAGTTGATGAACACCATGAAGTTCGCCAGGACCGCGAGCCCCAGCGCGCCTGGCGTGTGACTGGATCTTGCCTCGCGATCTGGTTCAGCCACCGTCCTCGCCTGCGTCGCCTGCGGTTTCGCCACGATCGCCAGGAGCAGCAAGATCGCGGAAATTCCGGCGGAGACCCAGAACACAGCTCGCCAGCCAACGGTGCTCGCGAGGACGCCACCCAGCAGCAGGGCCGCACTGCCTCCCGCACCGGTGGACAAGTTGAAGGCCGTCATCGCGGCTCCGCCACCGGGCAGCACACGCAGTACAGACAACAGACCAGCCGTGGCGAGCAGCGCCACGCCCGCTCCCTGAACACCGCGCGCCGGAAGCAGGGTTGATGCCGACTGGGCAATGGCGACCAGAACAGAGCCTGCAAGCAGAATTGCTGCGCCGAGACCGGCGGTCAGGCGCGGACCGCTGCGGTCCACGAGCCAGGCAGCCGGCAAGTTGGTCAAGAGCCGGCCGCCAAAGAAGACGGAAAAGATCAGGCCGGCACTGGTCGCCGACAGATGAAGCGAGTCGCGGATCGTCGGGACTGTCGGCGAGACGAAATCGACACACCAGTAGGCAAAGAACAGGATGAGCACGGCAAACGGAAGCGGCAGTGCCTGCGCCGATTTTGTCGACATGGTGCCCGCTGCGCCTCCGTAGACACTTCGTCTATTCATGAGCAAACGGTGCGCAGCATACCCCCGCTTCGGCCTTGATCAGGCGGCGCTATGCTTCAGGCATGAGTGGCTTTGATGCGCACCTCGAACCGGCAACGCGCTTTCGGATTGCCTCGGTTATTCGTGACGCGCTGTATGACCGCATCCCGGTGTCGGAGCCCGAACTGGCGCTGATCAACTCGACGGCATTTGCCCGCCTGGAGAGGATCCAGCAACTCGGCTTCGTATCGCGGGTTTGGCCGAGCGCCCGTCATACGCGATTTGAGCACTCCCTCGGCGTCATGCACCTGACCCGGCTGGCCGTCGCACATCTTCGTGCGACACCCGAAGGTGCGTCGATCACCGATGAGGATGCTCGCGCCTGCGTTGCCGCTGCGTTACTTCATGATGTCGGACACTACCCGTATTCTCACGCCATTGAAGAGTTGGGCGGCCCCATCCTTCCCCACGAAGAGATTGGCCGGCAGATCATCCTGGGGCCAGAAATTTCGCCGCTTCTGGCTGACCTGTGGGGCGTCGCTCCCGACCGCGTCGCGGACTTCATTTTCCCCGGCGGCCAACCAAGACCTCGCGTGGACGAAGTCCTGACAGGGCTGCTCTCCGGAGCGCTGGACATGGACAAGCTTGACTACTTGCCGCGCGACGCACGAGCCTGCAACGTGCCGTACGGAGGTGTTGACACCGCTCGCTTGATCTCAGCCCTCACCATTGCTCCGGTCGGCGCCAGCCTGGCGCTCCCCGAGCCGCGGGTGGCAATTCAGGAGAAGGGGATCAGCCCGCTCCACTCGTTGATTAACGCAAGACAGGCGATGTTTGACAATGTGTACTGGCATCACACGAATCGTGCGTGCAGCGCCATGCTCTTGCGCGCCATTCAGGATGCGATGCTCGCTGGAGCCATCGCGGCGGACACGCTCCCATTCCAGGATGATCGCTCGCTGCTTGATACGTTGGCTCAACCAGACATGCCCGAATCTACTCAGTGCCTGGCGAGCGCTCTGCAATCACGCCGCGTGCACAAGCGTGCGGTCGAGATTGGCTCGCGTGCAGTCGAACTCTACGGCCGCCTGGGCAACCTCTACTTCGATCCGCGCGCCCGGCGTGGGGTCGAAATGCGCATGGCAGAAGGACTCTCAGCCGCGATCGGTCGCCCGGTGCCAGACGCGGCTATCCTGATCGACATTCCCAAGCCCGAGAAATGGAAGACCGACGTGTGGGTGAGTTTTGAGAACCCTCCCATTGGCTACAGCGATCTGATGCCGTGGCGAGATGTCGTCGGGTTGAGTGACGAAGACTTCAAACGGTATGAGGAGCACCGTCGCCTGATACGCATCGTGACCCAGGCAGAGTTCCGCGACGATGTGCGGAACCTTTGGGAGCGACTGCTCTACCCCCAGCTTGGGGCGGCGATCTAGTTGCAGGCGCCCACTGGCTCGCACGACAATCAGCCCATGGAAGCCAACGACTCCGTCCTCCTTGTGCAAGAGTTCCCCACCGCCACGGCGATGCGACACTTCTGGACCGCATGGCTGGTATTCCTGCTCGCTTTGCTGGTGGGTCTAATCATCGTCATCCTGATCGCGGCGGTGGCCGCCGACCCGGCGCACATTTCGCCCGCTGGGTGATTCTGTTAGGATGCTGGCCAGCGTCAGGCGGCAACCGGGCCGCCGGACATGTTGCCCTTGTTGCGAACATCGAGCGCGACGGAGCGCCGCCGCGCCACAATTGGAGGACGCAAGCCCATGACTGAGCGCGATCCGCTTTCCATGCAGACGGACAACACCGAGTTCGGACGCACGTATGGCGACACGGTCGAGGCTGGGCCGATAAGCCAGGTCCAGATCGGTGACCGCGTGGTCGATTCAACAGGCAAGGAGTTCGGGAAGGTCAAGTTCGTCAAGATGGGCGACCCCACCGCGGCGACGACCAAGGGCCAGGAAGGTTACGAGACAACATTCCTGGGTTGGCGCCTGGAAGGCGGGCTGGACAAGCTGCCCGACTCAGACCAGGAACGGCTTGTCCGAGTTGGATACTTCCACATCGATATTCCACTCGCACAGGACAAGTACGCCGGCGCTTTCATGATTGACCGGGTCGAGGACGGCGCAGTCTACCTCTCGGTTTCGGAAGACAACCTGTACTAGGGGAACATCTGCGGTCCCGGCGCGTCCCCGGGACCGCACCCCCGGCTCATCCCGTACCGAACAGCCCAGCACTCAGGTAGCGCGTGCCGCTGTCACAGGCAATCGTGGCCACCGCGTAGCCCTCAGGGAGCGTGGCCGCAATCCTCAGTGCGGCCGCTACGTTAGCGCCGGTCGAGTACCCGGCCAGGATTCCTTCCCGTTTCGCGAGTTCCTGAACGCACGCGATTGCCGCCGCATCGTCTATGGCGATCGTTCCGTTGCAGAGCGCCGGATCCCACTGCGGCGGAATCATGGCGTAGCCTCCGCCCTGGAGCACGTGAGCAGGCGCCGTCGTCTCTCTGCCCGCAATCGTCTGTGCACCCTCCGGCTCGACAGCCACGCAGCGAATCGAGTCATCCCGGCTCTTCAGCGCCCGTGCCACCCCAATGAACGTGCCTCCAGTTCCGACGAGCGTCGTGAACGCGGTCAGACGGCCTTCAGCCTGATCCCAGATTTCGGGCCCAGTGCCAAGTTCATGCGCGCGTGGGTTGGACGGGTTCCGGAACTGATCAGGGCGCCATGCCCCCATCTCACCGACCAGCTCCTGCGTCCGCGTTTCCACGAGTGCCAGATCGGCGCCGCTCACCTTGCCAGGAACGCCATCGGGCAGCTGCGGCACCAGCTCGATCATCGCCCCATACGCCGCCAGGAGCGTCCGGCGCTCCGGGCTGTTCCCCTCACTCATGACGGCGGCCATGGGGTAGCCGAGCACGGCACAGACCATCGCCAGCCCAATGCCCATATTGCCGCTCGTCAACTCCACCACGGCCTGGCCCGGCGCAAGGTCTCCTGACGCAATTGCATCGAGAACGCACTGGCGCGCCGCCCGGTCCTTGACGCTGCCACTGGGATTGGCTGACTCAAGTTTAAGCAGTACACGGCCGGGGATATCTGCCGTCATGCGATCCAACCAGATGGCCGGAGTGTTGCCAATTGCGCTCAGGATGGAGCGGTCGTGAGTCACGCGGCGCCCTTCTGTTGGCGGAGCGGGAACCCCGCACGCGATTGCGGTCCCTCACCGCTATACTCCATGGAGTATGTCTGAGATTACTTTCCTTGGCACCGGCACCTCCAACGGCATTCCGGTGATCGGTTGCGACTGCGCCGTTTGCCAGGCTGACGACCCAAGAGACAAGCGCACCCGCACATCGGCGGTGATTCGCACGGGCGACGCAACGTTTC
>JALYWD010000374.1 GCA_030852885.1 Chloroflexota bacterium
GCGTCGCGCTGGTGGCGGAGTAGCGGTCGCGGGACATCGTCAGGCCGAGGCCCAGGCGCTCGCTGCGGCGCGCGTTGTCGAACTGGTCGTGCGCGAAGGGCACGATGATGGTGGGCTTGCCAGCGCGGAGCGCCTGCGCGGTGGTGCCGATGCCGCCCTGGTGCACGATGGCGGCAGCGTGCGGGAAAACGGCGGCGTGGGGCGCGTAGTCCACCGCCATGATTCCCTCCGGGAGCGTGGGCATGCGTGCGGCGGACTGCGGACCCGCCAGCAGCAGCGCTCGTCTCCCCAGCCGCTGTGCTGCCTCGATGCTCTCCGCGTAGAAGGAACCCGGAGTCCAGACGGCGGAAGACCCCAGCGTGAACACGATGGGCGGCGGCCCTTCTTCCAGGAAAGCAGCCAGGTGCGGCGGCAGGATTTCCTCGGCATCGAGAAACGGGAATCCCGTAGCATCAGTGTGCGGCGGCCAGTCTGGCTGCGGTGAGGCGAAGTGCGGGGAAAAGAGCGCCAGGGTCAGCCACGGGGAGTACGTCTCGAACAGGGGGTCCTGGTGCGTCGGCAGGCCCAGGTCCCGCTGCAGGCCGCGCAGTTCGCCGTACCACTGGCTGGCGGTCAGCATCGCGCCGCGCCGCATCCCCCGCCAGAACACGGGCCCGGGGTTGAAGGGCAGGCGATTGAGCCACTGGAAGAGCGGCATCGCCGGTGGATCGGAGGCCGAGAAGAAGAGCATCGGCTGCAGGACGACCGAGACCCAGGGGGTGCCCCGCGTTTCCGCGACCAGCGGGGTGGCGAACGTGAGGATGTGGGAGATCAGCAGATCCGCGTCCTCGGCGGCGGCCAGGGTATCGGCGTACGACTCGCGCACCCACGGCATCGTCATCTCGCGCACCACCGTCGCGGTGCCCTTGCGGGCATCCATGAGGTTGACCGCAACCCGCTGCATCTCCTCCGGCGCGGGAACATCGGGCCGGATCGGGACAAAGGCGAGCCCGCGGCTTTCCACCGTGTCCCGGTAGAACGCGCTCGTCCCGATCACCGGCAGCGCACCGTGCGCCTGCAAACCTCGCGCCAGGGCGAGGTAGGGATGCAGATCCCCCAGGGAGCCGAATGTCGTCAGCAGGATACGCTTGCCCTGCAGGGCTGCGAGGGAATCAGGCACACGTGCGGGTGATGCGGTCATGCGGTCAGTCGTCTCCAGAGGGGGTAAAGGAGCGTGCTATGCTCCAGCGCTGTCTTGACGAGTGGCGACAGTGAGCGGCTTCATTGCTGTCCCCTGTTTTGCCCTGCTCGTCCGCAAACCTTCGACGTTGTGCAGGAGGAATCGATGTCTACGCAAGATGCCCGCATCCTCTCCCGCCGCCAGGTCGTCGCCGGCGCGGCGGGGTTGGGCCTGGCCGCGCCCTTCGTCCGCTTCGGCGCCATGGCCGCCCAGGATGCTACACCGGCCGCGGCCGGCGTTCCGGGTGGCATCCTCAAGGTTGGCTTGCAGGCGGACCCGACATCGCTCGATGCCCAGACGCAGAACCTCACCGCCATCTGGCACGTCGCCGAGCATATCTACCAGGGTCTCACGCGCATCAAGCCGGATCTCTCCGTGGAGCCCTCGCTGGCCGAGAGCTGGGAGATCTCCGAGGACGGCCTCACGTACACCTTCAAGATGCGCCCGGGCGTCAACTTCCACGACGGCACGCCCCTGAAGGCGAGTGACGTCGTGTTCACCATCGAGCGCCTGCGTGCCCCGGAGACCGCCTCGCCGGGCGCGTCGGAGCTGGCCTCCATCGACACCATCGAGGCCCCGGATGACGCGACGGTGGTCATCACGCTGAGCCGGCCCGATGCCTCGCTGCTGGCGGCGCTGGCGGGCGGCAACGGGTTCATCTACTCCGAGGCGTTCGTTACTGCAAACAACAACGACATGACCCAGGTGGCGATGGGCACCGGCCCGTTCAAGTTCGTGGAGTACGTGCCGAACACGCGGGTGGTGCTGGAGAAGAACCCCGACTACTGGGAAGAGGGGCTGCCGTACCTGGATGGCATCGAGATGACGATTGCCTCCGAAGACACCGCACGCACCGCGGCGGTGGTGACCGGGACGGTGGACTTCATCGAGTACGCGCCACTCCGCGATATCGACAGCCTGCAGCAGAACCCGGATATCACCCTCGCCGGAGATTCCAACACGAACATCCGCTTCGCCGGGCTGAACCTGGCGCGCGAGCCGTTCGACAAGCCGGAGGTGCGCGAGGCGATCAGCCTGGTCGTGGACCGCACCGCGATGCTGGGCCCGACCGTATTCGGCCACGGCACGCCGACTGCGGTGCTCTTCCCGCCGGACTACTGGGCGGCCCTGCAGGTTGAGGTGCCCGCGACGGACATCGAACGCGCCAAGCAATTGCTGGCGGACGCGGGTCTGCCGGATGGCTTCCAGACGACGATCACCTCCTGGTCGCAGTACTCCTTTCTCTCCAATGCCGCCGTGGTCCTGCAGGAGCAGTTGCGGCAGATCGGCATCGAGGCGGAGCTGAACCTGGTCGAGAACGCAACCCTGATCCAGCAGGTTTACACCGACAAGGAATTCGACATCGCGGTCACAGGCGATAGCGCCTACGTCGACCCGAACACGCTGATCCTGCCCGCGTTCAAGACCGACGAATCAGGCAACTTCGTCAGCTACAGCAACCCTGAGGTCGACGAGTTGATCGACGCCGGCATCGCGGCGACGGACCAGGAGGCCCGCGCCGAGATCTACCGCCAGATCCAGCAGATCCTGCTGGAGGACCGGCCGTGGATCCCGTTCTTCGTCGCCAACCAGTACGAAGCCATGCGCAACAACGTGAAGGGCTACGTCCACATCCCGACCGGCTCCAACATCGCCTTCCGCGAAACGTGGATCGAGAGCTAAGGGAAGACGCTCCTGAGGGAGCTTAGGGGGAGACGGCCCGCGGGCCTCAGGGAATAAGGGAGTGAGGGAATAAGGAGTACGAGGAAAAGACCGTCGTGGTTTCGTGCTCCTTATTCCCTTACTCCCTAAGCGCAGCGTCTCCCCCTAAGGCCCGCAGGCCGTCTCCCCCTCTGTATGTTTCAGTACATCCTGCGCCGCCTGGCGCTGCTGATCCCGATTCTGCTTGGTGTCTCGCTGGTGGTGTTTACGCTGATCCGGTTGATTCCCGGGGACGCAACACTGCTGGCGATTGGCGTTGACACGCGCATCACGCCGGAGCAGCGGGAACTGGTGCGCAAGGCGTATGGGCTCGATCAGCCAGCGCCGGTGCAATACCTGCGCTGGCTGGAGCATGTGGTGCAGGGAGACCTGGGCACCTCACTGCGCACGAAGCGCACGGTCAACGAAGAGTTGCGGCTGCGCCTGCCGGTGACGATCGAACTGGCGGTGCTGGCCGCGCTGCTCGGGACGATTCCGTCGCTCCTGGTGGGCGTGCTGGCGGCGGTGAAACGCAACTCGCGGCTGGACTACGCCGCGACCATCCTGACCCTGGTCGGCATCTCCGTGCCGAACTTCCTGCTGGCCACCATCCTGGTGCTGGTGTTCTCCGTCTGGCTGCGCTGGTTCCCGCCCA